>SXHM01000059.1 GCA_005773695.1 Bacteroidota bacterium | reverse complement strand
TATCGTTGTTAACGAAATATGCAACACTATTGGTTTCCCTGCAATAAATGTATGCATGATTATAAGCGTAGGTAAAAATTTCCCACTCAAAAGTTTGTCCTTCAAAACTCCACGAAATACTTTTACCTGGGATAAAATAAAAAGCATCTTTAATCAGTTTTGTTGCTGCAACACGTGAAATTATTTGTCCTTCTTTCGGGTAGTCAAAAGAATGAAAATCATATACATCTTTTCTTTTGCTTACATAATAACTGATGGGATATTTAATAGTTTTTGATGCAACGAATGGCGTTACCTGCAACTGAAAATGAATATGAGGTTCAGGCGAACGGCCACTGTTTCCGCAAGTTGCCAAAACATCGCCTTTATTGACATAATCTCCCTCCTTAACTTTAAAACTTCCTTTTTTGATATGGCTTAGTTTGCTGTAAAGGTCTTCGCCATGTTTGATAATAATGGTGTTTCCCCAATTGTGCTCAAGGTCAACTCCGCCAATTGTATTATCATCTACGTTGTCTTCAACCTTAATTACATAACCCGCCTGCGGAGCCAAAACCGGAAGATTATAGCAATAAAAGTCAGAAACATTTGTTCCCGGTGCGCGCCAGGTTTTATTCTGTTCATCGGCTACTACAAAATCCCATGCTTCTTTCCAATCACCTTTGTGCGTTATGTTTCCTGCATGTCCTTGCGATACTTTCCACTCACCGAAAAACGGAAGATGAATGTGATAATATGTTTGATTGTAGTAGCGTTCTTTGCGATATAAAAAGCTGTATAGATTTTTCTCGGGCGAGAAAAATTGTTCCTGCACAAGGTAAGGTCCGTAGTTTACATAACGCAATTGCAATACATACAAAACCAGCATTACAATAATGTTGAAGGGTAATGAATATGTTGGCAACTGATACATGCCCAGAATATAAGCACAAGCGCCAATGAGCAATGCAATAAGCGGGATGGAAAGTAACACGACAAGAAAAGAACGCGGTGAAGGAATGAGAAAAAAACCTCCCAATGCAATTGCCGAAAGAATAAAGTTGAACCCTATATAACTATATTGCATCTGCGTGAAATCAGCTCCTGTGATTTTGTAATAAGCATACCCAGTTGCAAAACCAACAATAGAAAGTACCAGCGAGATTCGTGAGAAAATCAGCATGCCCACAAAAATCAAAACACCGGCAATCAAATTGTATTGAAAGAAAATTGCTCCCAATGATTTTAAGTAAACATCCATGTATTGCGGAATTGGCGGGTCGTTCAGAAAGTTGTAAAACCCTACAAGATTCTCACCACCAAGAAACCAAAGCTCATTGATAGTATAAATTCCGCGCTCACTTAATTCAAGTGTGGAATATGTTCGTGTGGTGAGTAAGACCGTCCATATACTAATAAGAAAAGGAAAGCTCATGAAAGGCACTCCATACTTCGCTGCCCATGCAAGAAAAGCAGCTGTAAGCAATAAACTAAACAATGAAGCCATGCATAAAATCAATATTGATTCAGCACTGAGTTTGAAATAAACACCAAGCACCATTCCTATCATTGCGGAGTTAAAACCATAAACTCCGTTGCGGATATTTTCAGGGCTTAGACCGATATAATATGCAAACACGTTGCTGACTATCACAGCCACAATTCCACCAAGACCTGCATACGGGTCAATGAAAGAAGTGATAATCAACAACAGCGCAAACCACTTGTTATTGCTGAAAAATATTTGCGAATAACTGTTGATTACTCCGGATAAAAATAGTTCTAAGGATTTGCGGAGGCTCATAATGAGTTAATAAACCCTTCAACTTCGCTCAGGGTGACAAAAACAAGTAAAGGCAAACGTAATCATTACAACTTAAACTCTTTCAGGTACACTGGCATTTCTTCGCTGGCATCAATGTTTGAAAGTGTTTCGCGTTTTCGGATTAAATGTGCTTTGCCTTGTAAGTCAACCATTACTACCGATGGACGCAATGAAATGAATTGCATCCATTGAGTCATGTTGTAAGCTCCCACTGTATGCACTACAACGTGATCGCCTTTTTTCATCGGAGGCAATGTTACATTTTCTCGCACAACATCAATGTTCATGCAAAGTGGTCCATACATCACTGAGTTTTCGGTATAGTGACTAAACTCCTGAGCAGGTGTAATTTTGTGATCATACCAAAATGCAGTGAATAATATGTTTACACCAAAATCCATGATGGTTGCTTTTCGCCCATCTGATAAGCGCTTGTTTGAAATAACAGTTCCCAGCAAGTATCCTGCTTCATCAATTAAAGCCCTACCTGTTTCCAAGTATAAAGTCGGTAATTCTTCTTCCAGAAAACCTGCATTGAGAATAGAAGTAGTAATAGCTTCCGCATAATCATCAATCGGAGGAGTGGTATCCGTTCCGGGAAGGAAAGAACCTTTTAATGTATTCTTAGAAGCAAAACCTCCGCCCATGTCTAAATACTGAATGGTTTTGCCATATTTTTTGCGGATGGCAAGAGCGAGTTCTGAGAGTTTTGCTGCAGCCACTCCATAGGCACTTGGTGCCAACATAAACGTTCCTATGTGGCAGTGCAAACCCACCAAATCCATTTTATCGGTGAGCACAATTTTATTGATTGCATCCCATGCCTGCCCGTTCTCATAATTAAACCCGAAACGGTCCCACATCGGGTAAATGCCGGTATCCATGTTTACCCGGATGGCAACTTTCGGGCGTTTTTTTATTTCGTTGGTTAACTCAATGATAGTGTAAAGTTCATCCAGATGATCGATGTGAATGAGCGAATTATTTTCAATCGCCAGTTTTAATTCTTCTACAGTTTTATCTGGTCCGTTGAATATAATTTTGCTTCCGGGCACTCCGCTTTTTAATGCTTTGTTGTATTCAAAACCTGAAACTACTTCGGCCCATGAACCCAACTGGTGATATACATTACATACTGCAGCGATATAATTTGTTTTATAGCTCCAGGCAAATTGCACTTTCGGGTAACGTGTTTTGAATGCACGGTTAGCATCGGTGTATTTATCACGTATAGATTTTTCAGAAATAACGAAAAGCGGTGAACCAAATTCTTTCATCAGGTCTTCCACTTTTGCTCCGTCAATTTCAGTATGCGGGCGGTATTCGGTGCGTGTTCCGAATTTATTCATTGTGCCCGTGTTCAGTTTTTGAATCAGCGGGCGTTCGTATTGCAGCTTAGCCATAAATGTCTTTTTATATAAAGGTTATAATTCTCCTAAAGTTGATATTTTTTCAAATTCATCCAATCCCACAATCATGTCCCATGAGTAGCGAATAAACATTTTCCCTACATCGTATTTAGTCATGGGTTTGACTGCATCACCGAGCGCAAGTTTAACGTATGCCTCCGGTTGATTTTGTCCGCAGCCCACGGTAAGGTAAACCCATGCGGGAAAACGGGGATTGATTTCCAATAGATAATACTCGTCATCACTGGTTTTAATGTATTCCAGCTCGAGGCCTCCTCGCCATTTTGTAGCTGCTAAGAGTTTGTGGGTTTCTTCCAGCAATTTTTCATCGTCAAGGGCAATTCCAGCCCAGGCTTTTCCTTTGTCGGTTATGTATTGCTTGCGCATAGGAACAGCACCGATGGTGTTTCCTTTTCCGTCACCAATGGCGCACACATTTACTTCAGCGCCATGAACAAATTGCTGTATAATAATAGGCAAGCCCCACTTCGCGCTTATTTTATTAAAGTGAGTTGCCGCCTGCTCTGGATTGTAGGCAATAGCCGCCTCGTAAAATTTACCCTTTACTACCATAGGATATGTAAACTCTTTGGTAAGCGAAGGAATTTCAGCTGTGCTGAAAATCATTTTGCTCATAGGCACGCTGATACCGTTCTTTTTTCCATACTCATTCAGATTTGATTTGTGACGCGCCTCAAACTGATCCATAGTTGGAAGAAAGGTGTGGATATTCAGCTCTTTTTTCAACTTGTCGGCCATCTTGATGAAGTTATAAAGTTCTGCATCAAAGTTGGGGAAGAGCACATCAATTTTTTCTACCGAAGTAATATATTCCAGCCGCTCATAAATATTATCAATTCCCGCAGAGGGAAATGGTATCTGGTAAGTTTTGTCCACTATCTCGTGCATATATATGCCCGGCTCCAGCGTTTCGTAACTAAGACCAATAATGCGCACTTCATAGTCCACACTTTCCCGCAGAGCACGGATAACCGCAACCCCCGGACCGGGACTATCAATGGCGTTCAATCCTGTAACCGCCACGGTAATTTTTCTGCGTTTGACCTTTTTGGTTTTCACAGGAGGCTGCGCAATAAGTGTGTTGGTTTCCATCTTAGTTAGCTTTTTCGTTTTCAGCGCTCAGTTTGTTTGCTTCCAGCATTTTCAAAAAATCGTAATAATCTTTTTCCACGGTTGCTTCGTCAACGGCATACAGTTTCAGAAGATGTCTTTTTATATCATCACCTGATTTTTCTTCTTTCAGTTGTTTAATTATTTCCAAACCAATTGGATTAACTGAAAAACTATCACCGGTTGATGGGTTGAAGATGAAGCCTGAATCGCTGATGGCTATATTTTTTTTGATTTTCATGGTTTCTATTTATTAGTCCCGCCTCTGGGCTGAGAGAGTTAGTATTGAATTAACGACACAAATATCGGTTCGTCAAATTCCAAAACCGTTATAGAATTTTAAAATAATGTTATAAAATTTGGAAAAGGAAGATGTTATTTCGTCTTATACATCCTCCACCATGGAACACCCGGATTATCATGGTGCTCATAGTGGTAACCGAAAAAATAACAACTAACAAACGCCCAGAGGTGATTTTTTTCCTGCGTTCCGCTTTTGTGAATGTTATGGTGTATTCCACTATGTGGCTGAAAGGTGCCGAAATAAAATAGCTGCACGGTGCTGAGGCACATGGGCAATACATAAAACAGCAACAAGTTCACAACATCTATTTTAAATCCGAACATCAACAGGTTGAAGAAAATGGCAGTAAGCACAAACTGTTTCCAACCGATGTAGTGGCGGATAAAGGAAATAAACCATGGAATAAATTTCCGGCTTTGATGAAAATCAGGGTCATCTTCTTCACCATTGTGTTGATGATGAGCATGATGATTTTTGTACATCATTTCATAAGAGTTGAACGCAAAAATTGATGCGCACAAAATACCAGTCAGACGATTTATTTTTTGGTTTGCAGGAT
>SXHM01000058.1 GCA_005773695.1 Bacteroidota bacterium | reverse complement strand
TAAAATGGTTACCGCTAAGCATCTACTTTTTATCTTCTTTTCTGGTGGTCAATTTGCCCCGGTTTGCACTGGTCAATTTGAGCCGGCAAAGGTGGTCAGTTTAAACCGGTCTGAGGTGGTCAATTTCACAGGATTTTGCAGTAACTTCTGCATCCACATCACCATAAAAATGGCCCATACCATCCTTTTCAGCAAAAACGGAATAGATATTAGAGTACGGGAAAAACTGAGAATATACCTTATCGTAAGGAATATTAAGAGGCAAAGGATACATATTTACGTACCCTGGTACCGAAACCGCTTGTCCCGTAGTAATATTGCGTGATAAACGAAAAGGCACTTCCAAAGGACTTTGTTGGGTTGGCAAAACAGTGTATGCAATCAGGTTAAGCTGTGTATTGTTTTCGAGTGTAAAATCTTTTACGCCTATTTCACTCATTGAACCGTTTGCACCGCCAAGGGTAATGGCCGTGTCAAAAAGTGAAGAGTAACCGGAGTTATCGTTAAGCACATTAAGTGTTCCGTCAGGGTTAACATCGGGGTTGTTTTCCTTTTTGCAAGAGGTGAAAGCTATGGTAATGCATAGCACAAAAGAACTAATTCTCATTAAATTACTGAAACGCATTTTTCTTAATAAATTTTATAAACCGATGTGTATGGCTTCTCGGTTCGCCCCGTGTTGTTCATAATAATAAGGTGCCGGCATCCTTTTTTCAAGGCGGCAAATATAAATAAAACAGTTTTTTCAACAATGTATTTAAATCAACGAAAACAATTCATTGATATTGTTAAGGCAACAATAATTCAAGCCAATGAAGGTATAGCTTCAGGTAAACTGATTAAGAAGTAGCTAAAAAAATATTCCGGAAGAAGAGATATTTAAATTTAATCCCAAAAAAAGAGCCTGTATAAATTTTATACAGGCTCTTTTCAATTCAATAAATAATATCTGCGTGACTAAATAAACAACATGTGCGTGCCTTCGCCTGAGCTTTGTTTATAAAAATCGCCAACAGTAATAACTGCTTCAATACCATCATACATATCTTCTTTTTTGTAGTGGAACATATCCATGGCCAGTTTGCATGCCCACAGCTTAACTCCCGAAGCACTTAATATATCCAGAAACTCATGAACATCTGGCATATCTATTTTCTCCATCTCTTTTTTCATCATGGTACTTGCCAGCGCTTCCATGCCCGGCATGCCACCCAACAGGGTAGGTATATGCATGGCAGGGTTACCCACTGTTGCTACATGCAAATGCTCGAGTTTCTTTTTGTGAATGGCCTCAAGACCAAAGAATGTAAAAAACATTTCTGCTTCAATACCTTCCATACGTGCTCCGTTTGCCAGCACAAATGCGGCATACACATTTTCCAAAGTTCCTTTGGATAAGATGATCATCATCTTTTTTATTTCTCCTTTATTTTCGCTCATGATTATAGTTTTTAGGGGTTATTAAATACAACTGGCCGGTTTAGGAATGCCGGCAATTTTAGTAGCTGTTTTCAAAGGTGCTTTAGGAAACAGTTGATAGAATTCTTTGATGTCTACTACTCCGCTTTTACCCACACGCCTGATGCTGAGTGCAACACCATTTTTTTGCTCGTTTTGTAAATACTTCAGCACTTCCCAGTGTCTTGGCGTTATGGTAATATCAGCTTCTGCTGCCAGAGCCTCGCCTACTTTTTCGTCCCACTGACTGAAATCAGTAAGATAACCTTCTTCGTTAACTGTAAGTGTTTTACCGGCAATTGTTCTTTCCATTTTGTGTTAGTTATTAATTGTTTGTGTAATTCTTACCTTCTTCAGACATAGTTGCCGAAACAAAAGGTATGTGTGTTCCCTGCAGCAACATATTCCAGTAAATCCAGCGAAAAGCCAGTTTACCCATATGATTTATCCGGCTCTCTTTCAGAAGGCGCAAAGGTCCGATTCCTTCGAAGGGAAATGTGCCTTCAACCGGTTCGTGTGTATAGTTAAAATCAATCAATAATGCTTTGCCGTTTCCTGTTTCAATAAAGCAATTTGCGTGTCCGTCAAATTCTTATTTCAGGGGTTCGCCTTTTACAAAGCGCAGAATATTATCGGTTAATATCTCTGCCTCAAAGTGAGCCACCGAACCGGCTTTGGATGCAGGAATGTTGCTGGCATCGCCTAACACAAAAATGTTTTGATATCCTGAAGACTGAAGTGTTGCTTTGTTGGTAGGAACGTAATTTAAATCATCGCCCATTCCCGAACGCTCTATCAAATCATCGCCTTTATTGGTAGGAACTGTAACCAGCAAATCAAAAGATACAGTTTTGCCTCCGTAATCTACTATGGTTTTGTTTTCGTTATCTACTTTTTCAATCGCAAAATCGCTTTCAATTTTAATGTTCTTTTCGTGCAGCAAATGCTCCAATGCCGCAGTAGCTTTCGGTTTTGTAAATGCACCACTTAAAGGTGTAACATAGATTATTTCAACTTTATCGCGTATACCTTTATGCTTGAAGTACGAGTCGGCTAAAAATGCAAACTCCAGAGGTGCAACAGGACATTTAATCGGCATTTCGGTTATATGAACCAGAAGTTTGCCGCCTTCCCATTTCCTTAACTTATTGCGCAGAGCCAAAGCGCCTTCATAAGTATAAAAATCAAAAACAGATTTCTGCCACTCACTGCCCTGCATACCGTTTATTTCTTCAGGTGCAATCTTGGCGCCTGTAGCAATTATTAATACATCATAAGCCAATTGATCTCCGCCCGCCAAAAGAATTTTATTCTCATCGGGAACAATCTTTTCAATCTTATTCTTTATAAGTTTTACGCTTTCGGGAATAAACTCCTCCACTGTTTTAACAATATCATCAGGAGTATAAATATCAAAGGGAAGGAAAAGGAAACCCGGTTGATAATAATGTTTTTCGCGTTCATCAATAATGGTAATCTGCCAATCAGGATGCCTTAATTCAGTATAAAGATGATTTGCCATCATCGTTCCTCCGGTGCCTGCGCCAAGTATTACAAGGTTTTTCATTTGGTCTTTTTTAACTGGTGGCAAAAATAGAATTGTTTACACTTCAATAAATATGATAAGTATTTCTCTGAATACTGACAAAAATCATGAAATCATATTAATGAATAGACATAAACTTCTAAAAAAAACAGGAAGAATGATTGCTTAATCCGAAACACAAAACTTCATATTTAAAGGTAATGCATTACACTTCCTGTCAGATTTTACTTTCACTACGTCATTTCACAAGGGTTCTGTTCGGTTAAAAAATTTCCGATATTGCACAGATTTTAAGAAACCAGTGTTCAATAAACTCACCACCTTCTTCCGCAACCAACACGAAACACTTCAACGTATATTACTATTTGCGTTAACAGCTTTTGTAATAGTGCTCCTGCTTCCTGCCGAAGGAAAATTCAAATACGAATACCAGAAAGGCAAACCCTGGAAACACGACAATCTGGTTGCACCATACAGTTTTCCTATTGACAAAACTGCCGAAGAACTGGATGCCGAAATACAAGCCGTAAAGGCAAATTCTAAATTTTACTTCCGCAACGATAGTATTGTTGCGGCTGCAAGGATTCCGGAATTCCGTAAAGCAGCCCAAGAGAAAGGAAAGGAAAAAAAAGATGGAAAAGTTCCTGAGAAAGATATAGAGCAGTGTGCCGAAATACTGGAAAGCATCTATGCAAAAGGCATCATAAAATTAAGTGAAGAACTTGAAAATAAAGATGCTGAATTTATTTTTCAATTAGTAGATGGAAATGAATCGAGAGATGCAAAATTTGGTGAGTTTTATACTATACAAACTGCTTACAATGAAGCACAGGAAAAAATAAAAGGGATGAG
>SXHM01000057.1 GCA_005773695.1 Bacteroidota bacterium | reverse complement strand
TTTAGCACAATGGTATTTTCTTCAATGGTGTTGATTTTATCAAGCCTTACAATATAAGAACGGTGAACTCTCATAAAATCAACAGAAGGTAATTTGCTTTCAATTGCTTTCATTGTTGAAAGCACTGTGTAACGGGCAGTCTTAGTGTATATATTCACATAATCCGAAAATGCTTCGATATAATAGATGTTAGCCAAATCCAGTTTCACTAATTTAGAACCTTGTTTTATCAGCAAAGATGAGCTGCCTTCGCTCTTTACGTTTTCGTATATCTGACGAGCTTTCTCAACCGCCTTTAGATAACGGGCAAACTGAACCGGTTTTAATAGATAATCGGTAACATTATATTCAAATGCATCAACTGCATATTCTTTTTTTGAAGAAACAATAATTACCTGACAAGAGACTTCAACATTCTTGATAAAATCAATTCCGCTCATTTCAGGCATCTCTACATCCAGGAACATAATATCAATCTGGTTATCGCGGATTACTTTTTGTGCTTCAACAGCATCTTTACATTCTGCAACAAGATTGAGGTAATCGCTGCGCTCAACACATTTGCGAAGTGCTGCTCTTGAAAGTTCATCGTCATCAACTATAATGCAATTCATCTTTTGTTGGTTTTGTTGCTAAAATAGATGCCTCAATTGGGGAATCTATAAATTATTTTCCTATTCCCTCTACGTTCAATTCAATACACCAATGACCGGCTACACGGTTGTTATACATATACAATTCGAATTTTACTTTGGGCCCTTTTTTTGCTTCATATCCAACTAGTTTTCTAAAATTGGTGTCCTCAAGATACAAATCATTGGTTTTATCTTTATCCATAAGTTTCCATTCAGGACTTGATGCAAAACAAGCTTTTATCTTTTCTTTGTAGCTTTCAAATTCCTGAACTAATTTAGCTTCAGGAACATCACCTTTAACAGTGCTTGTTGCAATCAACTCTTCGTAAGCAGGATACTCCTGACTGTCGTTCACATACCCTTTATCTTTTCCTAAATGAGCAGTTGAAACAAAAAACGGGCGGGCAACTCCTGAAATTTGTTTTGATGTTGATTCGCCTCTTAAAGCTGTAAATTGTGTATTTCCTGCCTCAACTATTTTCTTAAGGTTTGTACACAAATCTTCCTGAGCAATAGCAAATGAATATACTGCAAAAAATGATACAAGTGTTAAAAATGTTCTCTTCATAATTTTAGGTTGATTCTTTTTAGTTTGACAAAAGTAAATTTTTTATTCCAAATAAATGAAATTTAATTAGGTCTTGACAAATACAAAGCCAAAATTTGATAAGCAGGCTATTTGTCTATATTTGCAGCCGCTTAAAAAAAGGATAATAAAAACGGATGGAAACTACCATGAAGAAAATACAAATGGTTGACCTGAAAACTCAGTACGAAAAAATAAAAACTGAGGTAGATGCAGGTATTCAGAATGTGATTAATACTACTACTTTCATCAATGGACCAGATGTTAAATCTTTTCAGGCAGAGTTGGAGAAATACCTTGGAGTAAAACATGTTATTCCATGCGCCAACGGAACCGATGCCTTGCAGATTGCCATGATGGCACTTAATCTGCAACCTGGTGATGAAGTGATTACAGCTAATTTCACTTATGTGGCAACAGCGGAGGTCATTGCGCTACTGAAATTAACACCTGTGTTAGTGGAAGTAAATCCCGACACATTTACCATTGACACTACCGCAATTGAAAACGCAATAACTTCAAAAACAAAAGCCATTGTACCTGTTCATCTTTACGGACAATGTGCCGACATGGAACCGATTATGGATATTGCCCGCAAAAACAACCTCTTTGTAATTGAAGATGTGGCGCAGGCAATTGGTGCTGATTACACTTTTAAAGATGGCAAAAAAGCAAAAGCAGGAACAATAGGAACAATAGGCTGTACTTCATTTTTTCCTTCTAAAAATTTAGGTTGCTATGGCGATGGCGGTGCAATGTATACGAACGATGACAAACTTGCCGCAAGATTAAGAATGATTGCCAACCATGGACAATCAGTGCAATATATTCACGATGATATTGGAGTAAACTCACGACTTGACAGTATTCAGGCAGCAGTATTGCGCGTAAAACTGAAACATCTGGATAAATATGCCGCAGCACGCAATAAAGCAGCAGACTTTTATGACAAAGAATTTGCAGGAAATCCGAAAATAAAAACTCCCGTTCGAGAGAAGAATTCGACACATGTTTTTCATCAATATACATTGGTATTGAATGGAGTTGACCGCGCCCAACTGAAAGAATATCTTGCTTCGAAAGATATTCCTGCAATGATTTATTATCCGAAACCTTTGCATCATCAGAAGGCATATGCTAATCCAATGTTTAAGGATGCTGACTTCCCCATTACTGTTGAATTATGTAAAAATGTAATCTCATTACCTATGCATACCGAAATGGATGAAGAAACACTTTCTTATATCACTTCTTCAGTTTTGGAATTTGTAAACAAATAACATACAATTTAGAAAATGAATATAGCAGTTGTAGGAACAGGATACGTTGGATTGGTTACCGGAACATGTTTTGCCGAAACAGGCAACAATGTTATCTGCGTTGACATTGACGTAGAGAAAGTCCGCAAAATGAAAGACGGCATTGTGCCGAT
>SXHM01000056.1 GCA_005773695.1 Bacteroidota bacterium | reverse complement strand
TTTTTATAAAATGTAACATTATTCTATTTCTCTTTTCTTAGTGCCTCTCCGTGATATCTCTGCGCACCTCTGTGAAACCAAGGCTCTACCACCCGAATTGTTAAAATTTCTTAAAATTTATGGAATAGCAAAATATACTGCATCCTAAGTGCGTTAATTCCTTAATAACCTAAAAATTTCTAATTATGAAAACAAAACAAATCATTCCGGCTGTTACAGCAATACTTGTTATTGTTGTAATTTTTGCATTCACGTATCAGACACCTTCATCGTTAGTGAAGCGCAACGAAAAACAACTCACTCACCAGAAAATTGAAACCAAGGGGTGTGTATTTAAAACCGTTTTTGAAGGTGAATTTCTTGACAGTAATTTTGTTTACCAAACCCCGCAGAAAGTAACCGTTTCGGTTAAGTCGGCTCTCACTTTTCTGGGCAGGGCACAGCACCAGAATGGAGGATGGGGAGCGGGTTCGCACTCAAATCAGGGAGAAATGAACCCACATGCTGTTAAACCTGATCCTGCCACCACCTCTATGGTAGCTATGGCATTGCTGCGCAGTGGCAGCGATCTCGAGTCTGGAGAACACTCCACACAATTAAATAACGCTTTGTTATTTCTACTGAATGAAGTAGAAAAGTCTGAAAAAAACAGCTTGACCATTACCTCGGTTACCGGCACACAGATTCAAAGTAAACTGGGTGCGAACATTGATGTAGTGCTTACCTCACAGTTTCTTACCAACATTCTGGAAAGCGAAATAAAAGATGAAAAACTGAAAGCGCGTGTAAAAGAATGCCTGAATACATGCGTTACTAAAATACAGAGAGGACAGAACACCAACGGTAGTTTTCAAGGCTCGGGATGGGCAGGTGTGTTACAATCATCATTTGCAAACAACGCACTGGAAGCAGCACAGGCTCAGGGTATAGCTGTTGACACTGTAGTTTTGCAAAAGTCGCGTGACTTCCAGAAAGGAAATTTTGACGAGACTACAGGGGAAGTAAATACCGACCTGGGAGCAGGTGTGGTATTGTACTCTGTCTCCAGTTCAACCCGTGCCAGTGCTAAGGAAGCACGAAGTGTGGAAGAGAAATTTGTAAAAGCAAAGAAAGAAGGAAAAATAGCCAAAGATGCTGAAGTAACAACCGAAAACTTAGAACAGATTGGTTATGGAAAAGCCGAAGCTCAGAAGTATTCCACCTCTTACAATGTTTACAACGCAGCTAAAACAGTGGCGCAGCAAGACAATGTTACAAGCGGTTTCGGAAATAACGGTGGTGAGGAGTTTTTGAGCTTTCTGCAAACAGGAGAATCCATGATCATTGGCAAAGACATGGATTGGAAAAAATGGTACGATAAAACCTCAGGCACCTTGCTGGGCATCCAAAACCGTGATGGCAGCTGGAACGGGCATCACTGCATTACCAGTCCGGTGTTCTGCACAGCTACATCGGTGTTAATCCTAACTGTAAACAATGATATTGACAAGTTGGTAGCAATGGGTGGAAAGTGAGCCGTTGGGTAGCGGCTTGCTGTGTTGGGGAGCCTCTGCGTGTAAAAGCGCAGGGGCTTTTTTTATAGTATTCAAACACATTTATTTTACATTTGCCCACCCACAAAAAACTACTATGAAAAAACTCTTTTACCTTCTACCCTTCTCTGTTTTACTTTTTTCCTGCAATGGAAACAAACCAACTGAAAATACTAACAAAGCACTGCAAGACAGTGTGCAAACCTATCTTGATGGTTATAACAGTAAACTGAAAGAGCTTTCAATTATTGCCAACGAAGCTGAGTGGGCATCTAACACTAAAATTGTAGAAGGCGACAGCACCAATGCCATTGCCACCAACAAGGCAAATGAAGAAACAGCAAAGTATACTGGCAGCAAAGAAAACATTGATGCGGCAACAGCTTTTCTGAAAACGAAAGATAAACTAACGGACATTCAGGTAAAACAACTGAAAGCAATTCTTTATAAAGCGGCAAACAATCCGCAAACTCTGGAAGCGTTGGTTAAAGAGCGAATAAAAGCAACTACTGCACAAACCGAAAAACTCTTCGGATTTGATTTTAAACTAAACGGAAAGTCAGTTTCCACTAATGACCTTGATGGTATTCTTGCTGAAGAGAAAAACCTCATTAAACGTTTGCAGGCTTGGGAAAGCAGCAAAGAAGTGGGCAAGGGTTTAAAAACAGGATTGGTTAACCTGCGTGACCTGCGCAACAAAACGGTGCAAGGCTTGGGCTACAAAGATTTCTTTGAGTATCAGGTCTCAGACTACGGAATGACTACTGATGAAATGCTGGAGATGCTAAAAAAATTCAACAAAGAGCTTTTTCCACTTTACCGCGAACTGCATACCTGGACACGTTATGAACTGGCAAAGAAATACGGACAGAAAAAAGTTCCTGATTTAATTCCTGCGCACTGGTTGCCTAACCGTTGGGGACAGGATTGGAGTCCGTTAGTAGAAGTTGAAGGTGTGAACCTTGACAGTGTATTAGGCACTAAAGATGCCGAATGGATTGTGAAACAGGGCGAACGTTTTTATGTAAGCCTTGGTTTTCCTGAACTGCCTTCTTCGTTCTATGACAAAAGCGATTTATACCCTTTGCCGGAAGATGCAACCTTTAAAAAGAACAACCACGCCTCGGCATGGCACATGGATTATGATCAGGATGTGCGCTCTCTGATGAGTGTATTGCCTAACAGCGAGTGGTACGAAACATCGCACCATGAACTCGGACATATCTATTATTACATGACCTACAGCAATCCCGATGTTCCCGTGCTAATGCGCGAAGGAGCCAACCGTGCTTATCACGAAGCATTGGGAAGCCTGATGGGAATGGCTGCGATGCAAAAACCTTTTCTTGAAAACCTGAATTTAATTCCGAAAGACACCGCATCCAACGAAATGCAAACGCTTTTGAAAGAAGCATTGAATTATGTTGTGTTTATTCCGTGGAGCACCGGAACGATGAGCATGTTTGAACATGAGTTGTATACAAAAAATCTTCCTGCCGATAAGTTCAACAAACGCTGGTGGGATATTGTGGCAAAGTATCAGGGAATTGCTCCTCCTGCCACCCGTGGTGAAGAGTATTGCGATGCTGCTACCAAAACGCATATTAACGATGATGCGGCTCAGTATTATGATTACGCACTTTCGTTTATTCTTTTGTTTCAGTTGCACGATCATATTGCTAAAAATATTCTGCACCAAGATCCACACGCTACCAATTACTATGGAAACCGTGAAGTAGGTAAATTCATTGAAAGCATTATGTATCCCGGTGCAAGTAAAGATTGGAGAGTAGCACTGAAAGAGCAAACAGGTAGCGACCTGAGCGCAAAAGCAATGCTTGACTATTTTGCGCCTTTGATGGATTACCTGAAAAAGGAAAACGAAGGAAGAAAATACACGCTGGAAGAAGTAAACTAAATGATGAAGCAACTCATAGCATTTGGAATTATACTTTTCTTGCTTCCTGTTTCTCTAAAGGCTCAGAAAGGCTTCACTATCAGTGTAAACGTTTACAATTATCAGGAGAACGAACTTACACTTGCTTATTATCTGGGCGATAAGCAATACATCAAACAAACTGCCACCAAAGGAGTAAACGGTTCTTTTGTGTTTAAAGGCGACACCGCTTTGCATTGTGGCATTTATATGCTGGTTACCAAACCAAAGAATGATTTTATTGAATTTATAGTTCCTGCTGATGATCAGTTCTTCAGTTTGACTACAGACTTTAACAACATGGCTGAAACATTGAAAGCAGATGGTTCTGCCGAGAATAAAGTATTTTATGACTACCTGAGTTTTATGCGAATAATAAGAGCTGCCAGTGATTCACTTGATAAAGCGCTGGAGGCAGATAACTCCAAAGCACTGCTAATTAAAACAAAACGGGAATCGCTTGATAAAAAAATGAGTCAATACAAAAATGCACTGTATACTGATCATAAAGACATGACATGTGTTGCTATTATCAAATCATCAGAAGATCCTGTGTTGCCTCAATTTACAGGAACAGAACAAGAAGTTAAAAACAAACAGTTTTATTGGTACAGGCAACATTTTTTTGACGCTGTTGATTTCAGCAGTCCCTGCCTGTTCTACTCCCCCATTTTGTTAAAAAGGATTAACTCTTATATGAATGATTTAACGATACAGCAAGCCGACAGCGTTAATAAATCATTAGATGTTATTTTCTCAAAAGCAGCTGTATCAAAAGAAAATCTGAAATTTTTGGCTATTCATTATCTGAATGAGTATGCAAA
>SXHM01000055.1 GCA_005773695.1 Bacteroidota bacterium | reverse complement strand
GGGCTTTACCTATGCATGGTCACCGGGAGGAGCAACCACCCAAGACCTGAGCGGACTTGCTGCGGGTGATTATACTATTACGATAACAGACGCATCCGGATGCCAGTATATTACTACTTACACTGTTGACTCAGAGAATACGATGGTAGTTGATGGTAATGCTCAGGATGAAACCTGCAAAGGCTATCAGGATGGAACTGTTGACCTTAGTGTAACCGGAGCATCCGGAAACGTAACCTATTTATGGACTCCCGGCAATGCTACTACACAAGATATTTCTTCTTTAGGTGAAGGAAGCTATTCTGTAACCGTTACCGATGTGGGTAATGGTTGCAGTTCCACACTCAACTTTACTATTCAGGCAGGCTATAACTTCCCTGTAAGTATTTCACAAAGCGGTGATACCTTAACAGCAACTACATCACCTAACTATCAATGGTATCATAACGGGGTTCTTATTCCTAATGCAACCAGCCAAACCTATGTAATTACTGAGGGCGGTTATTTCTATTGCATTGTAGGCAGCCAGAACTGCGAGTTTACTTCCAACTCTATTGAAACAAGTTGCATCTGTTCTAACAGTATTGAGGACAATTCATTGTTTCACGGTTTTTCGGTTTACCCTAACCCTGCTAACGAGGAGTTGAATGTGGTGATTTCCTTAACCAGTGTTGAGGTTGCTTCGGTAACGCTGATTGACCTTACTGGCCGCAGATTGTGGCTGAAAAACGAAAAAGACAAAGCCGACAACTTTGCATGGAAAATTCCTGTTGCCGATATAGCTGCGGGTAATTATTTTGTGCAGATTAACGTTGGCGGACAAACAAAAAGTGTGAAGGTGTTGGTTAAGGACTAATCTCCAATATCCTGTTTAGTAAAAACGCCTCGCAGAAATGCGGGGCGTTTTTATTTTATAAGTATACTAAAAATTTGAGTTTGGATTAAGATGTGCAAGTCAATCATTGGGATGCCAAAAAGCTTGAAAGAAACACTTAATACAATTTTATGACAATTAAAAAACCTGCAATACTACTTTTGCGGGGCTTTTTGAAAAACAGGCTTTGAAGAACTTTCGCATATTAGCTTTTACCCATAAGACTATTGACATCCGTGAGATTGGTCGTTTTCATATTGAAGACGGTCAACTGGAAAAGCGTTTGCTGCCACTGAAAAAAAAATCGGGCATTTCGGAACTCTTGTACCTGAGTACCTGCAACCGTGTAGAACTGATGATGGTGTCGCACCAGAAACCATCACCCGCCTGGCTGCACGATTTTTTCAAGCATTTCAATCCAGCATGGACTAAAAAAGAAATTCATTTTGCCGAAGAAAAGGTAAAAGTTTATGAAGGCGAAGATGCCGTCAGGCATTTATTGTATGTAGCCTCTTCTATTGATTCGTTAGTGGTAGGTGAACGCGAAATAATTACTCAGGTTCGCAAGGCATATGAAGTGTGCAGCCAACTCAATTTGTCAGGAGATTTTTTTCGCCTGTTAGTAAAGACAACTATTGAAACAGCCAAGAAAATTTATTCTGATACACAAATTGCACAACGTCCTGTTTCGGTAGTTTCACTGGCACATCGTAAGCTAAAAGAAACAGGATTTAAGAAGAACAGCCGACTGCTGATAATTGGTGCAGGAGAAACCAATACCTCTATTGCTCAATACATGAAAAAGGAAAGCTGGAGTAGTGTTCATGTTTATAACCGCAGCATTGAAAATGCAGAAAAACTTGCTAAGCAATTCAAGGGAAAAGCCTGTTCGCTTGAAGATCTGAAAAAACATAAAACAGGTTTTGATGTGCTTGTTTCCTGCACAGCATCTGCCGAAACAATTATTGATCGCAACCTGTTTTCAAAATTAGTTGCAGGCGAAAAGGGCAAAAAAATAATTGTTGATCTTGCTGTTCCTGCTGATGTGGATGCATCTGTTGCGGCTTTGAAAATTGTGCATTATATAGGCCTTGAAAACCTTAAAAGTATTGCACGCGAAAACCTGGAACATCGTCAGAAAGAACTGGAGCGCTGCAAAGAAATTATTGATACCTCATTAACTGAATTTAAGAAAACAATGCGCGAGCGTGAAGTGGAAATAGCCATGAAAACACTTCCCGGTCTTCTGAAAGAAATACGCGAGAATGCAACCGAAAAAGTATTCAGCAAAGAAGTAGAGAACTTAGACCCCAAGTCTAAAGAAGTGTTGAAAAAAATTCTGGATTATATGGAAGGCAAATACATCAGCGTGCCGATGAAGATTACCAAAAACATATTAGTAAAAGACGAGTGAAGAAATTAATAATAGGAACGCGGGGCAGCGAGCTTGCCCTTTGGCAGGCTCATTTTACACAGCAAAGCCTACGCGATATTGGTGTTGATTCCGAGCTGAAAATCATAAAAACAAAAGGTGACAAAATTCAGTACCTGAGTTTTGATAAACTGGAAGGCAAAGGTTTTTTTACCAAGGAAATTGAAGATGCTTTGCTTGCCGGTGAAATTGACCTGGCTGTTCACTCACACAAAGACCTGCCCACCGAAAGTCCGAAAGGGCTGGTGATTGCTGCCGTTTCGGCCCGCGAGAATCCGGCAGAGCTTATTCTTATCCGCAAAGAAGCTGTTGATATAAAACAGAAATTCTCATTTAAGCAAAACGCAATTGTAGGCACATCATCGGCTCGCAGAAAAGCGCAATTGCTTTCGTTTCGCCCCGATATAACATTGAAAGATTTGCGTGGCAATGTACCCACGCGTATTGATAAATTGAGAAATGGTGGTTACGATGCCATCATGCTGGCAGCAGCAGGTGTAGGGCGTTTGAAAATTGACTTGTCTGAATTTCATGTAGCAGAACCTGCACCCAATGAATTTATTCCTGCGCCAGCACAGGGCGTTCTGGCATGGCAGATACGCGAAAACGATGCGGCATTGCACGAACTGATGCAGAAATTAAACTCGCCCGAGGCACAGCAGGAAATAGAAACCGAGCGAAAAATACTGGAACTTTTTCATGGTGGTTGTCAAATACCTATTGGTGTTTTCAGTAAAGTTGAAAATGGAAATCACAACGTTTGGGTTTCACATGCTGCAAGTTGGGATGCGTTCCCGAAACGTATTTTTCTTCAGGCAACTTCTTCAAAAGGACTTCCCGAAACGGCAGTGCAAAAGGTAAGAGCTAACATAGTGTCTTCTGTTTTCATTACCCGCGATATTTCGGAAAGCGATTATTTTTTCCGTGCCTTGAATGCCTTTGGCTACAGCGTTTCCGGAACTTCCTTAATTGAATCTACAGAGGTTGTTTTTCAATCCGTACCTGTTTGCGACTGGATATTTTTCTCGAGCAAGAACGGAGTAAATCATTTTTTTGCACAAAAACCGCAACTGAATAACAACGTACAATTCGGAGTAACAGGACAAGGTACCGGAATGGTGTTACGCAAATATGGTTTCACCGAATCATTCTGCGGAACCTCTACAGACATGGACGAAACCGGAAAACAATTTGCTGCACTCGTGAACCGAAAAAAAGTACTCTTCCCGCAGGCAGCTGATTCACTGCAATCGATTCAGAAACAGGTGGGCGCAACAGCTGAGTGTATCAATCTGGTTGTTTACAAAACATCGGAAAGGGCAGGAGTGGAGATTCCCGAATCGGATGTTACCGTTTTCACGAGTCCTTCCAACGTTTCGGTTTTCTTTGCCCTTAAAAATGCTTCTGCGCTTAAAAAAGT
>SXHM01000054.1 GCA_005773695.1 Bacteroidota bacterium | reverse complement strand
TTAACGCGCGTGCGACAGGCTCTCGAGCAAGCGCAGGTTGACGCAGCGGTGCAGCCGGCGCAAGTCACGCTGATTGGCGAGGATTTGCCGCTGGCCGATGTGATTGCCCGCATCTCGCAGCAGACCGGCAACAAGATTGTTGACCATGGGATGGAACTACCTGGCTGGTTGAAAATAGTTTTGAAAATTTCATCAGCCCTGTATATTCAATTACTGAAGATCGCGGAATTAGTTTGTGGCTCGGAAGTGATGGTGTTGTTTACAATACTGTCCTTAGCGAGAATGCAGAATCTCAAGCAACAAAAATGTATTCATTTGAAAAAGATTATGCCGAAAAAGTAATAACTGGCAGATCAGATGGGAAGGTAAACTTCTTTCTTTCTTCCGGAATTTATGCCTATGATGCAGTAAAGGATTCGCTTGTGAGTGCTGATAAAAATTCAGACGGAACAAGAAAAAATTATAACAGACGTTATCTTTCTTCGCAAGAAGATATTACCTGGAGTTATAATAATGCAGAAAGAAAATGGAAGAGTTATAAAAACAATACTTCACAAAATCTTCTCTTCTCAGCATATCTTGATTTGTTTGATGGTATTCAGAATATTTTTGTAGATGCACAGGGAAATTTCTGGGTAATTGACGGAGAAAACACACTCTTTAAAATTTTGCCTTCCGATAAATTTATGGAGATGCACGATTTTAACGTTTATATAAGAGGTGTTTCAGATAATCAGGAAAATATTTTTTCGTTAGAACAATTAATTGTTGATGCAGACAATAATATGTTGTCTTTTAAAATTGCTGCACCATATTATTTGAAAACAGATGCAACAGAATACCAATATATTATTGACGGATTAATGACCGATTGGAGTAAGTGGGATTCAAAATCAGAGATTGGTCCATTCCCTTTGCCCCCCGGAAGTTATACGCTTAGAGTGCGTGCCCGTAATATCTTGGGAACAATAAGCACAGAAAAAACATTAACATTTTCAATCAATCCGCCATTTTATAAAACCTGGTATTTCTATTTACTATATGCGTTAGTTGCTGTTGGTTTGGTTTGGTTTTTTATACGTTTCCGTGAAAAAAGTTTGAAACGAGAACAAGCTATACTTGAAGAAAAAGTTAGATTACGTACAGTACAACTTGCTGAGCAAAAAGAAAAAACAGAAGAATTATTATTGAACATTTTACCTCATGAAACCGCAGAAGAGTTGAAATCAAAAGGTTTTGCTACCACTCGTTTTTACAACATGGCTTCTGTAATGTTTACTGATTTCAAAGATTTTACAAAAATTTCGGAGACCATGAAACCGACTGAACTTATAGGTGAATTGGATAGTTGCTTCAGAAAATTTGATGACATAATTGAAAAATACGGGTTAGAAAAAATTAAAACCATTGGTGATTCATACATGTGCGCAGGTGGAATTCCTAAGGCGGATGATTTTAATCCTATACGTATAACGCTTGCTGCACTTGAGATTTGTCAGTTCATGGAAGAAAGAAGAAAAGAGAAAAAAGTAATTGCCCCTTTTGAAATTCGAATCGGAATTCACACAGGACCAATTACTGCCGGAGTTGTTGGCAAAAAGAAATTTGCTTACGACATATGGAGCGATACAGTTAACACAGCAAGCCGAATGGAATCAAGCGGGAAAGTTGGGAAAGTGAATGTTTCAGGAACAACATATGAGTTTATTAAAACTTATTTTGAATGCGAACACCGTGGCAAAGTTGAGGCAAAAAATAAAGGAGAAATTGACATGTATTTTGTTACCGGTATTAAAGAAAGATATTCTGAAAATAGCAAAGGGAAAGTCCCCAATGAATTATTTCTTGAACTACTTGTTTCAGAGGAATCTTTGCAAAAAGCCTGACAATTGAGGTATCTCAGCGCTGATTATGTTTTCCCGATTTCGCAGCCTCCAATAAAAAATGGTATTGTTATAGTTGATGTTGATGGAAGAATTCTGTCAGTCACTTCGAACGTAAACGAGGAGCAATCAGAACTTATAGAATATTACCCAGGCATTATGTGCCCTGGTTTTATTAACACGCATTGCCATCTAGAACTTTCACATATGAAAGGAGCAATTCCTGAAAAGACAGGAATTGCCGGATTTATTAAAAGTTTTATTGCCGCGCGAAAAACATATTCAAAAGAACAAATTGAAGATGGAATTATAGCAGGTGAGAAAGAAATGTTAGAGAGCGGTATTGTGGCGGTAGGTGATATTTGCAATGTTTCTGATACTTTTAAACATAAAGGAAAGAATAGTTTAAAGTATTACAACTTTATTGAAGGATTTGATTTTTTTCCTGAGAGTACTGAAGCTGAATTAAAACGAGTTAACAATGT
Organism: Bacteroidota bacterium; assembly: GCA_005773695.1. The sequence continues at coordinate 224 of SXHM01000054.1, read as the reverse complement.
TATTGAGGAGCTATTGCAAATCGATATTGATTCAGATTATTCAACTGTTCCTCATGCACCCTATTCAGTTTCGGATAAATATTTTCAGACTTTTTCTAAAGCATCGCCAGATAAGATTCTTTGTATGCATAATCAGGAAAGTATGGAAGAGAACCTGATGTTTCGTGAAAAACGGGGTAAAATTTTAGAATTTTTTACTTTAATCGGTTTGGATTTCTCTCGTT
>SXHM01000053.1 GCA_005773695.1 Bacteroidota bacterium | reverse complement strand
GTTTTACATCCGGAATTTTTCCTTCAAAATACTTATGCGTAAGCACCACCGAGCGGTTTACAAAGTTACCGAGTATGGCAACCAGCTCGTTGTTATTTCTCGCCTGAAAATCTTTCCAGGTGAACTCGCTGTCTTTGCTCTCGGGAGCAATGGAGCATAGTACATAACGCAATTCATCCTGCCTGTTCGGGAAATCCTGCAGATATTCATGCAACCAGATTGCGTGGTTGCGTGAGGTGGAAATCTTATCGCCTTCAAGATTTAGAAATTCGTTTGCAGGAACATTATTCTCCAAAATAAATTCACCATGCGAACGCAGCATCACCGGAAATATTAAGGCATGAAAAACAATATTGTCTTTACCTACAAAATGCAGCAGCTTCGTGTCTTCTGATTTCCACCATTGCTCCCAGTCGGTGTTATTATCCATTGCCCATTGCTTGGTGGCAGAGATGTAGCCGATAGGTGCATCCAACCAAACGTACAACACTTTTCCTTCAGCATTTGGCAACGGGACTTTAACTCCCCAGTCTAAATCTCTGGTCATTGCACGGCTTTGCAAACCTGCATCTAACCATGAGTTACATTGACCGATTACCTGGTTCTTCCATTCCGCAGGATTGTGTTGTTCAACGCCATCTAATGTTCCTTTATTAATCCATTCTTTCAACCATGCTTCGTGTTCACCAAGCGGTAAATACCAATGTGAGGTTGTTTTCATCACTGGTGTTTTTCCACTCAATACCGATTTGGGATTGATGAGATCTGTAGGACTTAAAGTACTTCCGCATTTTTCGCATTGATCACCATAAGCGCTCTCGTTTCCGCACTTTGGGCAGGTGCCGGTTATGTATCGGTCAGCAAGAAAAAGCTTGTTCTCTTCGTCATAATATTGTTCCGAAGTTTCTTCCGTGAACTTTCCTTTTTTATGCATCACCGAAAAGAAATCAGCAGCAGTTTGGTGATGCAAAGGAGTTGAAGTGCGGTGATAAATACTGAACTCAATTCCGAAATCCGCGAACGCATTTTTCATGAGCTCGTGGTATTTATCTACTAACTGTTGAGGGGTAATTCCTTCTCTCTTTGCTTTCAGTGTAATGGCTGCACCATGCTCATCAGAGCCGCAGATGAAAATAACATCGTTTTCGCGAAGGCGCAGGAAACGCACATAAATATCGGCAGGTAAATAGGCACCTGCAATATGCCCTATGTGTAAAGGTCCGTTGGCATAAGGCAAAGCGGCAGTAACGGTGTAGCGTTTGAAGTTTTTCATTTTCTTTGTTGCGGCAGGCAAAGATATAAAATGACACCACCTTATTTAAAACCCGGAGACAAAATCGGGATTGTTTCAACCGCACGAAAAATCAGTCGTGAGGAATTACAGCCTGCTGTTGAGTGTTTTGAAAAAGAAGGATTCGAAATCGTATTTGGTAAAAATCTTTTCAAAGAATTGAACCAGTTTTCGGGAACGGATGAGGAGCGTGCAGAGGATTTTCAATTGATGGTGGATAATACTGACATCAAAGCTATTCTTTGTGCTCGTGGCGGTTATGGAACTGTACGCATTGTTGATAAACTTGACTTCACGACTTTCAGAAAAAACCCGAAATGGGTTTGTGGTTTTAGCGATGTTACCGTTTTACATTCCCATATCTGGAAGAATTTTGGAATAGAAACCATCCATTCTATTATGCCGGTGCAGCTGAAAAAGTTAGGAGGCAAAAGCGATGCTGCTAAAACGCTTGTTAAATCTTTAAAAGGCGAGACACTGAATTATGACTTTCCTGCTCACGCTTTAAACAGAACAGGAAGTGCTGAAGGAATTCTGGTTGGCGGCAATCTTTCTATTCTTTATTCGCTGTTGGGCTCGGTTTCGGATATTGATACTGCGGATAAAATCCTTTTCCTGGAAGACATTGATGAATACCTCTACCATATCGACCGCATGATAATGGCTTTGAAACGTGCGGGTAAATTAGATAAACTGAAAGGTTTGGTTATTGGCGGAATGAGCGATATGAAAGACAATGCCATTCCTTTCGGGAAAACATCTGAAGAAATTATAGTAGATGCCGTAAAAGAATATGATTTCCCGGTTTGCTTCAACTTCCCGGCAGGGCATATTGATGCTAATTGTGCTATTTATTTAGGGAAAAAGACAAAGTTAGAAGTGTTAAACGTTAAATCTTCTCTGTCGTTCTAAGCTATATCTTTGCGCATTCTATATTCAAAAAAATGTCTGACAGAAAAGTTCGTGTGCGGTTTGCGCCCAGTCCAACAGGGCCTTTACATATTGGCGGTGTTCGCACTGCTTTATACAATTACCTTTTTGCAAAAAAATTAGGAGGTGATTTTATTCTCCGTATAGAAGATACCGACAAGGGACGTTATGTTGAAGGTGCAGAAGATTATATAATCCAATCATTGAAATGGGTAGGTATTGAGCCCAATGAAGGCGTAGGTTTTGGTGATGGCCCCCATGCGCCCTACCGCCAGAGCGACCGGAAAGATACTTACCGCCAGTTTGCAGAGCAATTGGTAAAAAGCGGACATGCCTATTATGCTTTTGATACTTCTGAGGAGCTGGATACGCTCCGTAAAAAATTAGAAGCTTCAAAAGCACCCGTTACTACTTACGGTTCTGCTGTACGCATGGAAATGAAAAACTCACTAACACTATCTGCTGATGAAGTTGCTTCAAAACTCAAAGAAGGTGAGCAGTATGTTATTAGAATCAAAATCACAGAAAACGAAGAAGTAAAAGTTCAGGATTTAATTCGCGGTGAAGTCGCGTTCTCTACTTCGCTGATGGATGATAAAGTTTTATTCAAGAGCGATGGAATGCCAACGTACCATCTTGCCAATGTTGCAGATGATTATAAAATGCAAATCACGCATGTTATTCGTGGTGAGGAGTGGTTATCGTCAGCGCCATTGCATGTCTTGTTATATCGATACCTCGGTTGGGAAAATAAGATGCCCGCTTTTGCACATTTGCCATTATTGTTAAAACCCGATGGCAACGGAAAGCTGAGCAAACGTGATGGTGATAAATTAGGATTCCCAGTATTTCCGCTGGAATTCAAAGACCCTAAGACAGGAGAAATTTCATCAGGTTATCGCGAGAAAGGATATTTACCTGAGGCGGTAATTAACATTATTGCTTTCCTCGGGTGGAACCCCGGAACCGAACAGGAGATTTATTCTTTGAATGAATTGGTGAATGCTTTTTCAATGGAGCACGTGCATAAAGCCGGAGCAAAATTCAATTTTGAAAAAGCGAAATGGTTTAATGAACATTATATAAAGACGGCTTCGGATGAACGATTAGCAAATCATATTCTTCCGCTTGCAACAGAAAAATTCGGAGTAACGGATTTAGAGTTTCTGAAAAAAGTGTGCGCGTTGTTGAAAGACCGTGTTTCATTTGTGAATGATATTGTTTTTGCAAACGCTTTTGTTTTTGCAGCACCTGAAAATTATAGTCCTGATGCGCTAAAGAAATTAGGCGCTGTAAATACTGCTGCGTTATCACATCTTACTGTTTTTATAAATTCTGTTTCAGATTTTTCTTCGTCAAACATTGAAAACTCCTTGAAAGAATTTGCAGAAACACAGCAAGTGAAATTAGGCGACCTGATGAAATTTACCCGCATCAGTATTGTGGGCGACCTAAGCGGGCCTGCTGTTCCCGACCTAATGGTGTTGTTGGGGAAAGATGAAACAATAAAAAGAGTTAACCGGTTTTTAGATACTTTTAAATAGATGGAAGAGTTAAAGAAAGAAGATGAAAAAGGGCTCAATTTCCTCGAGGAAATTGTCGAGGCTGATTTAAAATCAGGAAAATATAAAAGCATACTCACGCGCTTTCCGCCTGAGCCGAATGGGTATTTACACATCGGGCACAGCAAATCCATCTGCATCAATTTTGGTCTTGCAAAAAAATACGGAGGCAAAACCAATTTGCGTTTTGATGATACCAACCCTACTACCGAGGATGTGGAATATGTTGACAGCATTAAGGCCGACATCAAATGGTTAGGCTTTGAATGGGCAAATGAATTTTATGCCAGCGATTATTTTCCGCAGATATATGAATTTGCGCTAAAGCTTATCCGCAAAGGATTAGCGTATGTGGACGATTCCACTTCTGAGGAAATTGCTGCAATGAAAGGCGCTCCAACCGAGCCCGGGAAAAACAGTCCTTACCGCGAGCGAACACCGGAAGAAAATGAAACACTTTTCGTGAAAATGAAAAACGGTGAGTTTGCTGAAGGCAGCAGAACACTTCGTGCAAAAATTGACATGGCTTCGCCTAACATGATTATGCGCGATCCGCTTTTGTATCGCATAAAATTTGCACATCACCACCGCACAGGAGATAAATGGTGCATTTACCCGATGTATGATTTTGCGCACGGGCAAAGTGACTCCATTGAAAATATTACTCATAGCATTTGCACACTGGAGTTTGTTCCGCACCGTGCATTGTATGATTGGTGCATTGAAAAATTAGAAATATTTCCATCCAAACAATATGAGTTTGCGCGACTGAATGTGAATTACACGGTAATGAGCAAGCGCAAATTTTTGCAATTGGTGAACGGTAATTTTGTGAACGGCTGGGACGACCCGCGCATGCCCACTATTTCAGGAATGCGCAGAAGAGGTTATACTGCAAAAGCTATCCGAGATTTTGCTGAACGTGTAGGAGTGCAGAAGCGCGAAAACCTGATTGATATTTCATTGCTTGAATTTTTTGTGCGCGAAGATTTAAATAAAACGTCTCTTCGAAGGATGGTTGTTTTTGATCCGTTGAAAGTGGTCATCACCAATTATCCCGAAAGCCAAACCGAACAACTTTCGGGTGAAAATAATCCTGAAGTGGAAAACTCGGGAACACATGCTATTCCGTTCAGCCGCGAGATTTACATTGAGCGCGATGACTATATGGAAAATGCACCAAGCAAGTTTTTCCGCCTCAGCGTTGGCAAACAGGTGCGCTTAAAAAGTGCTTACATCATTACCTGCACCGATGCTATTAAAGATGCAAACGGCAACGTTACCGAACTGCATTGCACCTATATTCCCGAAAGCCGAAGCGGAAGTGATACGTCAGGACTAAAAGTAAAAGGCACTGTGCATTGGGTAAATATTGCAGATGCTGTTCCGGTTGAAGTTCTGGAATACGACAGACTTTTTAAAGTAGAAAACCCTGCCAGCGAAGAAGGCGATTTCAAAGAGTATATCAATGAAAACAGCCTGACAGTGGTTCCTGTTGCCTATGCCGAGCCCGCTATTAAAGAAGCAAAAGCAGATGAACACTTTCAGTTTTTGCGGAAGGGATATTTTTGTTTAGACAAAACCTCAACATCTGAGAAGTTGGTGTTTAACAGAACGGTTACCTTGAAGGATAACTGGGCGAAAGAGCAGAAGAAGTAAATGCAAGTAACCCTCGAAAATATCCAACTCTACGCCTACCACGGCTGCCTTGAAGAAGAAGCTCTGATAGGGCAAAACTACCGTGTGGATGTGTATATCACCACTGATTATTCCGAGGCCGCCCAAACAGACGACCTCACTAAAACAGTAGACTACACAGAGGTGTATGAAATTGTAAAACGCGAAATGGCTATCCGTTCAAAACTAATTGAGCATGTTTGCCGCAGAATTTGCGAAGCCCTTGCATCAGAAATCCCTTCAATAGAAAAGTGTGAGGTAAAACTTACCAAATACAATCCACCTGTAAATGGTATGGTGGGGAATGCGAGTGTTATCTGGGAAGTTAGCAGATAGCTACTTCTTATTGAACTTATTCATCACAAAAGCAATATCCATAGAACCGAAGTCTTTAATCAGCTCTACCGATTTAAGGATGCTTTCGCTGATAATGGGCTTTTCTTCAGCTGTCCATTCGCCAAGGACATAGTCAACCTGACGGCCTTTGGCAAAATCATTTCCAACACCAAAGCGCAGGCGGGGATATTCATTTGTGTTCAGTTCAAACTGTATGCTTTTTAATCCGTTATGTCCTCCATCGCTGCCTTTGGCACGCAGGCGAAGGTCGCCACAAGGCAAGGCAAGGTCATCGGTGATAACCAGAAGATTACGGACAGAGATCTTTTCTGCCGTAAGCCAGTATTTAATGGCTTTCCCACTCAAGTTCATATACGTGGTAGGCTTAATAAGAATAAATGTGCGGCCTTTGTGTTTTACTTCACATACATCGGCCAAACGGTCGGGCTTAAAAGCAGTAGTGGATGCCTTTGCAAGGGCATCCACTACTTTAAAACCTATATTATGGCGGGTCTCGGCATACTCGCTTCCGATATTACCAAGACCGGCAATCAGGTATTTCACAACCTAAAAGATTTACTTTTTAGCCGGTGCTTTTGCTGCTGCTGCCGCAGGTGCTGCTGCCGCTTTAGCAGGTGCTGCTGCTGCAGGCGCTGCTGCTGCCGCTCCTTTATCTTCTTCTACAACTCCGCGTTTGTGTTTAACTCCTACTACTTCACTTGAAAGAACATCCAGGAATTTAACTCCGGGGTAGTTCAAATCTGCAATTTTTATTCCCTGACCAACTTTTAATCCTGAAATATCAACGATGATGTTCTCAAGAAAATCTTCCGGTTTTGCGCTCACTTTCAGTTTGCGGTAGTTTTGTTTAAGCAAACCTCCGTCACGCACCCCCGGTGATGTTCCTGTAATTTTAACAGGCAGTTCAACGGTTACATATTTTCCTGGAACCAATTCGCGGAAGTCAATGTGAAGGATTTTGTCGCTGATAGGGTGCAACTGTATTTCCTGCATGATGGCAGAATACTGGCTGTCTCCTACTTTAATTTCGGCTTTGAAAACTTCTGGAGTATAAACGAGTTTTTTGAACTCTTTTTCTTCTGCCACAAAGTGAACCTGTTCTTTTCCACCATAAATTACACATGGGATAAGACCACTTCTGCGCGAAGCTTTTGCATCTTTCTTCCCTACGTTCGCTCTTGGCGAACCGCTAATAGATACTGATTTCATTGTTTTGTTTTTGTTTAGTTATTGATTGATTTGAATTGATTTTAGTCTTAAAAAATAAAATTAGTGCTTATCGATTCATAGTTATGCACCTTGCGGATTACATCTGCAAACAGCGGAGCTACTGATAAAGCCTTGATTTTAGTACTTTGTTTTTTCAGCGGAATGGTATTGGTAACAATTAGTTCCGTAATTTTTGAATTCTCTAATTTCTCATAAGCATCGCCCGAAAGCAAGGGGTGGGTAATGCAGGCACGAACGCTGGCTGCGCCTTTTTCCATCATCATATCGGCAGCCTTTACAAGTGTTCCTCCGGTGTCAATAATATCATCAACCAGCACCACGTCTTTGCCAACAATATCACCGATAACGGTCATGCTGTGCACCTCGTTAGCTACCTTGCGTTGTTTGTAGCAAATTGCCAAATCAACATTCAGATTTTTAGCATACGCATTAGCTCTGCGGGTACCTCCAACATCAGGGGTAGCCATAATTAAATTGGGCAGGCTAAGATTTCTAAGATATTCTAAAAAAAGATAGGATGAGTATAAATGATCAACCGGAACATTGAAAAAGCCCTGTATCTGGTCGGCATGTAAATCCATGGTAATAATGCGGGTAACACCGGCAGTGCCTAATAAATCGGCAACCAGCTTTGCACCAATCGAAACGCGGGGCTTGTCTTTTCTGTCCTGACGCGCAAACCCGAAATAAGGTATAACTGCCACAATTTGTTTGGCAGAGGCGCGTTTAGCGGCATCAACCATCAATAGCAGTTCAAACAGGTTATCGGCAGGTGGAAAGGTGCTTTGAATAATAAAAACATCTTCGCCACGGATACTTTCCCCAAAAGCTGGTTCAAATTCACCGTCCTTAAAGCGTGCAACCGATGATTTTCCTAGCGGAATACCATAGGATTCAACGATTTGCTTACCTAAGTAAAGTGAAGATTCGCACGAAAATATTTTTACTTCAAACGGCATGTTTCTCTGAAAAGGGACGCGAAGATAGAGAAAAACTGTAATGGCGCAAGCGCAAAGGCACAATTCTCCCCTATTTTGACCAAATCCGGGTATTCAGATTTAAATCGTCAACAATACTAAGGCAGTCGCATAGCTCGCTGTAAAATGTGCGAATGTAATCGGAGTTGGAGATACTTTCTTTAAACTTTGGTTCAAAAAGGTTTTGGTCACTATAGATTGCCACAAAAACTTTTGAATTAATAAAAGACAAATAACCCTTGGTGTTGTATTTCTTTTTCAAATCAAGAATACGTTGAATCATGGAGGTGCTTAGGATGTAACGAGCCTCTACCTGATCATTGCTATACACCACAAATTCTTTTTCAAAATCTGCGTTTTCCATATGTACCACCTGCTCTCGGGTAAAGTTCCACGACTGGAATTTTTTACCCAAAAACCCAAAGAGTTTTTCTGCTGTGTCGGGCAATACAAGTGTTTGTCCGTGAAAGTTTTTATGAAAATCGGCAATCATAAAAAGGCCTTTGAAAATTGTAACATAGTAAGTCCTGCCTTTATTTCCAGTTCGCTTTTCCTGTGTATGCAATTCAGAAAATTCAATTTCCGTTTTGTCCACCAATCCTCTGATATGATCTTCGCCCGAATAGCGGTCGGCACGCTCATTAAAAATCTTACTTTCAAAAAACTTTTCTTTTGAAATAAACTGTGATTTATTATACCCCAGATTGGGGTTTACTGCATGAATAATGCGATGAAAAACCTTGTCTTTAAACTCGTTCTTATACCGCTTCTCTTTGGGATAATAACCCATAAAATAAAACGCTGCTGCAATTAATCCGCCAATAAAAATGGTAGCCGGATGCCTTATAAACAATAGAACTATAACCGTTGCAATACCAATTCCGATGGTAATGTTGCGCCACTTTTTTGCACTATTATATTGCTCTTGACGCGAAAGCTCCAATTCTTCCAACTGCGGAAGAAGTTCGGAAAAGATTTGGTCGAATGGTTTCATTTTCGTGTTCGTCATTGCGAACGCAAAGAAGCAATCTCAAAAACGAAACAGATTGCTTCAGTCGTTCCTCCCCCGCAATGACGGAGAATTACTTCTTAAACATTTCCCCTACGTTCACATTCTCGCGTTCGCCCGCAGGAATTTCAAACGATGCTTTGCGGAGGTAGCCTAGCATTTTTGCAACAAGATTAGAAGGAAACATTTCCACTCCGTTGTTGTATTCAAATACCGAAGCGTTGAATGCTCTGCGCGAAGCGGAGATTTGCTCTTCCACTTCATTCAATGCAGCTTGCAATTGCAGAAAGTTAGTGTTTGCCTTCAGGTCGGGATAATTTTCAACAGCTACTTTTACTTGTCCGAGTGCAGAACCTAATTTGTTTTCTAAATCAAAACGCTCGGTACTGCCGTCCGGTGCTTTCATCACTGAGTTGCGCAGTTCGGTTATTTTGGTAAGCAAACCGCTTTCGTGTTGCATATACTGCTTAACCGATTCAATTAAATTCGGAATTAAATCTCTGCGTTTTTTCAGCATCACATCAATGCTGCTGAACGCATACTCAACATTATTTTTCTTGGAAACAAGTCCGTTGTAAATAACAATAAAAATAAGGATTGGCACTACGATAAGTGCAGCAAGAATTAGAAATGGCATGGCTATGTGGTTTTAGTTTGTATGTTCAAATGTAGAACTTTTTACGAAAGACTGCATTTCAAATCCTCTATTAAATCTTCGGCATCTTCAATTCCTATGCTTAAACGAATGAGAGAATCAACAACACCTGTTTTCTCGCGTTCGACTTTTGGAATAGATGCGTGTGTCATGGTTGCTGGATGTCCGATTAATGATTCAACACCTCCCAACGATTCGGCAAGTGAGAAGAGTTTAGTGCCTGACAACACTTTGGTTGCTGCTGCAATGCTGTTGTCTTTCAACGTGAATGATACCATTCCTCCGAAACCACACATTTGTTTTTTCGCAACGGCATGTCCGGGATGTGTTGGAAAACCCGGCCAATACACTTTGTCAACTTTAGGGTGTTTTACTAACCAGTTGGCAATTATTTCTCCGTTTTCGCAATGTTGTTTCATGCGCAGATGCAGGGTTTTTATTCCTCGCAAAACCAAAAAGCAATCCTGAGGACCGGGAACAGCACCACAGGAGTTTTGAATAAAAGCCAAACGTTGTGCCAGCTCATCATCGTTCACGCAAAGCGCACCCATCACAACATCTGAGTGGCCACCAAGGTATTTTGTAACACTGTGCATCACAATGTCAGCACCCAAATCCATTGGTGTTTGCAGATAAGGTGTTGCAAAGGTATTGTCAACCGCGAGCAGGATGTTATGTTTTTTTGCAATTGCTGAATATGCTGCAATATCAATCACATTTAGCATAGGATTGGTAGGTGTTTCAATCCAGAAAAGTTTGGTGTTTTTATTTACTAATGCTTCTGCAGAAGCAATATCAGTCATAGGAATAAAGTGAAATTTTATTCCATAGGCTTCAAATATTTTTGTGAAGATGCGATAGGTTCCTCCATATAAATCATTGGTAGAAATTACTTCATCTCCGGGCTTCAGTAATTTTACAACACAATCAATCGCTCCCATACCACTACTGAAACACAAAGCATATTTTGCATTTTCCAATGCTGCCAGGTTGTTTTGCAATGCAGTTCGCGTAGGATTTTGTGTGCGTGAGTATTCATAACCTTTGTGGTCGCCCGGAGATGCCTGCACATAGGTTGATGTTTGATAAATAGGAGTCATAATAGCTCCTGTTGTAGGGTCGGGTTCTACTCCCGCGTGTATTGCTTTGGTTGCGAATTTCATATTGTATTATTTTACGTGACAAAAGTAAAATAAAAAAGCCCCGCAGAATTGCGGGGCTTTTTTAGAAATTGATTAATGTTACTGCACCACCAACCTCATACTATTCCTTCTGTCTTTAAATGCCAGTTCAACAACATACACTCCGCGCTCAAATTTAGTTGCCGGTATTTCAAAACGTGTTCCTGTTACGTTAGCTGCCGCAAAAACATTGCGTCCTGTAATGTCATAAACCGTAACGTTGAATTGCTCGTTATCAGGATTGGTGAATAACAACGTTGCATCATCTTTAGCAGGGTTTGGATACAGAATAATATCCATTGTTGCAGAAGTATTCAGCTCAGTATTATTAGCAAACTCCGGTGCTTCGGGTGCAAAGGGTCCGGTATTTTCGGTAAAGTCTTTTGAGTAGCGATCAACCTCTTTCTGCATTTCATCAAAGCCACCCGCAAGGTGATATGCAACCGAAATCTTTTTAATCGCTCCTGCTTTAAAATCAAACGGACCAACCAAACCTAAACCTCTTCTGTCCCCAGCAATATTGTCTAAAGAGCGTTCGTTCCAACCTGCTTTGATGGTAGGATTTCCGTCAAACATAAACTGGCAACGCTCTGTTCCGCCTTTGGCAGCTCCACCCTGTGATATCATCATTCCGTCTCTCCAGTATCCATTCAGGTAGTGATAATAATCTTCAGGGAAATAAGGATTTCCGCTCAGTGACCAATCATTGTTATAAGTCATGTAATTATCAAATTTCTCGGTCAATAAAGTAACCGACATATAAGGTGTTTGTGTTTTGCCGAATACCTCTGCATCTTTGCTTTCATCTGCATTGTAGCCATAATAGGTATTGCGTTTTACATCAATTCCCGCATACTCATCATACACATTTGCACCCAAATCAATGTCAGTAAACACGCCCAGTTTTGTATCGGTATAATCAAAGCCTGAACGGTTGATAATGGTGAAATCTACAAACACAGTATTACTG
>SXHM01000052.1 GCA_005773695.1 Bacteroidota bacterium | reverse complement strand
CAAGGCCGAAAAGCAGGCCGGCGAGAATGTCGAATTCCGGGAGGTTGTGGAGCGCCTCGCGGCTCGCGCGATGAGCATCGCGGCGTCCTGAGAGAGAGCGACCGCAAATACTTGATTACTGTTGCGCAATGGAAGAAAACGAAATACCGGCTAAAAAACCCACATGGTTTGAAGCATGGTTTGATTCTCCATACTACCACCTACTTTACAAAAACCGCAACGAAGAAGAGGCTCAGTTTTTTATTGATAACCTTGTCGGCAATTTAGTATTAAGTAAAGGCTCAAAAATTCTTGACCTAGCTTGTGGCAAAGGTCGCCACGCCATTCACCTGAATAGTTTGGAATTCGATGTTACCGGAATTGATTTATCGGAAGAAAGCATCAACATAGCTAAGAAAGCAGAAAACGAAACTCTTGCTTTTTTTGTACACGATATGCGTGAATTGTATTGGACAAATCATTTTGATTGCATACTCAATCTGTTCACCAGCTTTGGCTATTTTGATGATGAAAATGACAACCTGAAAACGCTTCAATCTGTTTATGATTCCTTGAAGCCGGGCGGAGTTTTTGTGATTGATTTTTTTAATGCTGCTAAAGTGGAGCGCGAGTTAGTTGCCGCAGAAATTGTTACCGCAGACGATACCGAATTCCATATCAGCCGTCAGATAAAAGACGTCTACATCGTTAAAGATATTGAAGTGCGCACAGGCGACAAGGTGCAACACTTTATGGAAAAAGTACAGTTACTCCAAAAGGAAAATTTTCAGAAATGGTTTACAACAACAGGTTTTGAAATAACGAATGTGTGGGGTGATTATTCACTGAATGAATTTAATCCTGAAACTTCGGCAAGGCTTATTATTACAGCAAAAAAATAATCAAACAACATTGCTTTTAACAACCTGCATACTTCTTTTTCTTCCCGTTCTGCTAAGTGGAATGGCAGTTATTCTTTTGCAAAATATAAAGCAAAACCTGAACAAAATCATGCTTTCGTTCAGTGGCGCTTACCTTCTATCAATAAGCGTTCTGCATCTTTTACCTGAAATTTATTCGGGCGGCAATCACTACATCGGTGTGTTTATTCTTGCCGGTTTTGTACTGCAACTTATTTTAGAATTTATTTCAGAAGGTATTGAGCACGGCCATTTTCATCACCACGAAAAAGGGAAAAATGCTTTTCCCCTTGCCATTATCACAGGGCTTTATATTCACACGTTTCTGGAAGGAATGCCGCTGGCAGCAAACCTGAATACAGAAGAATTTAACCTTGCCAACAACAGTTTATTGATTGGTATTATCCTGCACAATATTCCAATTTCGTTTGTGCTCGTTACTATGTTACTGAAATCAGGATTAAGCAAAAACACCGCAATAGGCTATCTGGTTTTATTTGCACTTACTGCCCCATTGGGTATAGTTGCAGGAAAAATTGCAGGAAACTTTTTTAACGAAAACGTAGCAGATTTCTACAATGCCATGCTGGCGATTGTAGTAGGTATTTTTCTGCATGTTTCAACCACCATCTTATTTGAATCAACAGATAATCATCGTTTCAACCTGATAAAATCTATAGCAATTTTTGCTGGGATTTTGCTGGCGCTGGTGATGTTGTAGCGAGAATTATCGCCCCTTCAAAAACTTGAATTCTTTTCCAAGAAAACGGGCTGTTTTGCCCAACTCCTCTTCAATACGCAGCAGTTGATTGTATTTTGCAATCCGGTCGCTTCGCGAAGCTGAACCGGTTTTTATTTGTCCTGTTTTTAGCGCAACAGCAAGGTCGGCAATAGTAGTATCTTCTGTTTCGCCCGAACGATGGCTCATAATGGAAGTATAGCCATTGTTGTCTGCCATTTTCACGGCATCAATCGTTTCGGTCAATGTTCCAATCTGGTTTACTTTCACAAGAATTGAGTTGGCAATTCCTTCGTCAATACCGCGTTTCAGGCGTTTTACGTTGGTTACAAATAAATCATCACCTACCAACTGAACTTTATCGCCAAGCGTTGTGGTCAGTTCTTTCCAGCCTGCCCAATCGTCTTCATCCAAACCATCTTCAATAGAAATGATGGGATATTTAGCGCACCAGTCTTTCCAGAAGCCAACCATTTCAGACGAAGTCAGTTTATCACCTGTTGATTTTTTGAAGTGATACATTTTAGTTGCTGAATCATAAAACTCAGAGGTGGCAGCATCCATAGCAATGAATATATCTTCACCCGGTTTGTAGCCTGCTTTTTCAATAGCCTGCAACACTACATTTATTGCTTCTTCGTTTGATTTTAGATTAGGAGCAAAGCCTCCTTCATCACCAACGTTGGTTGAATGTTTTGAAGATTTTAAAACATTTTTCAGATGATGAAAAACTTCAACACCCATGCGCAGTGCATCACTGAAACGCTCTGCTCCTACCGGCACAATCATGAACTCCTGAAAGTCTATGCTATTATCGGCATGTGAACCGCCATTCAATATATTCATCAACGGAATGGGCAACAGAGTTGCATCTTCTCCGCCAACATAACGGTAAAGCGGTTGACCTTTCAGTTGCGCTGCCGTGCGGGCAGCAGCAAGCGAAACACCTAGCAATGCATTGGCGCCCAGATTGGCTTTATTTTCTGTGCCATCCAACTCCAGCATTCTTTTGTCAATAGCTGATTGATCAAAAATATCTATGCCTTTAAGAGCTGCATTCAGTGTGGTGTTTACATTATTGACTGCCTTTAAAACACCTTTTCCTAAGTAAAGATTTTTGTCGCCATCACGCAATTCAACGGCTTCGTGCTTACCTGTTGATGCACCTGAAGGCACAGCAGCACGACCAACCATTCCATTATCAGCAGTTACATCTACCTCAATAGTTGGATTTCCTCTTGAATCTAAAATCTGTCGGGCTTGTACGGTGGCTATTGTGCTCATCTTAATTCTGAATATTTACTTCTGTAGCTTTAAACTCTTTGATATTGCTGATGAAATCATCAAACAGGTAACGTGCATCATGAGGACCGGGTGAGGCCTCAGGGTGATACTGTACGGTGAAAACCTTTTTAGTTTTCATTCTTATTCCTTCAATTGTATTATCATTCAGGTTGATGTGTGTTATTTCCAAGTCAGGATTATTACGCACATCTTCTTCCACTACTCCAAACCCATGATTCTGTGAAGTTACTTCGCACTTTCCTGTAATAAGATTTTTTACAGGGTGATTAATTCCACGATGGCCGTTATGCATTTTGTAAGTACGTACACCATTACATTCTGCAATAATCTGGTGGCCCAAACAAATTCCAAACACAGGAATTCCTGTGTTAAGAATTTCCGAAACCAATTTTACGGTATCATGCATTACTCCCGGGTCACCGGGACCGTTTGAAATCATAAATCCATCAGGCGAAAATTCCAATAAATCATTTAATGTTGAATTCATCGGAAACACTTTCACATAACAATCGCGATCAGTAAGACAACGAACTATATTTTTTTTCACACCTAAATCTAATAGCGCTATACGAAAAGAAGCATTCTCATTTCCGGAAGTATATGCTGATGATGTGCTCACTTTTGAAGAAAGTTCCAAACCTGACATTGATGGTACTTTTGTTAATTCATTTTTCAGAAATTCAATATCTGTATTTTCAGAAGAAATGATTGCATTCATAGCTCCTTTATCACGAATATGGCGAACAATAGCACGAGTATCTACATCAGAAATAGCTACCATATTCTGTAGTGCAAAATATTCTTCCAATGAAGCATAACCATCAGGACGCGAATATTGAGTAGAAAAATATTTACAAACAAGACCGGAT
>SXHM01000001.1 GCA_005773695.1 Bacteroidota bacterium | reverse complement strand
GTGCGTTCTATCAGGTACGCATGAAAAACATCCGTTCAGGTAAATCATTAGAGCACCGTTTCCGTGCCGATGAAGCAGTAGAAATAGCACGTGTAGAGTACAACAACTACCAGTTCATTTATCCCGAAGGCGAACACATTGTAGTAATGCACCCCGAGAGCTTTGAGCAAATACACCTGCCTATATCCTTGCTTGCCGATAAAGTGAAATTTCTAAAAGAAGGTATGGATATTAAAGTAGGCTTTGAGAATGATGAGCCACTTGTAGCCGAAGCCCCAACCTTTGTTGAGCTGGAAGTAACCTATACCGAACCTGGAGTAAAAGGCGACACTGCTACTAACACCCTAAAAGTCGGTAAACTGGAAACAGGCGCTGAAATAAACATTCCACTTTTCGTAAATCAAGGCGAAAAAATTAAAATTGATACCCGCACCGAGAGTTACGTGGAGCGTGTGAAGTAGTGACCCACGCTATGGCATGTCAATTATAAATGAAATTAGCCCCCTCCAAATCATTATCCGAGATAGCATCATTGCTCGGTGCTGATTTTGAGGGGGCTTCTGATTTTCAAATCACCGGTATCAATGAAATTCACAAAGTAGAACCGGGCGACCTCACTTTTGTTGATCATCAAAAGTATTACGATAAGGCATTAGGTTCAGCAGCTACCACCATTATCATTAACAAAAAAGTAAAGTGCCCCGAAGGTAAAGCGCTTATTTTTTCAGAAAACCCTTTTCAGGATTACAATAAACTTACACTTCATTTTCGTCCGTTTGAAAAAGCAACCGAACCAATTAGCATTTCCGCAAGTGTAGGAGAGGGCACAGTTCTGCAACCGGGAGTTTTTGTTGGTAATCATGTTAGCATCGGAAAGAATTGCATCATTCACTCCAACGTTAGCATCTACGACCATTGCATACTAGGCGATAATGTTATCATCCATTCAGGAACTGTTATAGGCTCTGATGCTTTTTACATGAAAAAGGAGGATGGGAAATATCTGAAATGGAACTCTTGTGGCCGTGTAGTTATCCACAATAATGTTGAGATTGGAGCTAACTGCACCATAGACCGTGGTGTATCGGGCGACACCGTAATTGGCGAAGGCACCAAAATGGATAACCTCATTCAAATCGGACACGATACTGTGATTGGGAAGAACTGTCTCTTTGCTTCGCAGGTAGGTATTGCAGGTGTTGTTATTGTGGAAGACGATGTTATACTGTGGGGTCAGGTTGGCGTGCAAAAAGACTTAACCATTGGCAAAGGAGCTGTGGTGCTTGGTCAATCTGGGATTGCCAAATCCATTGAAGGAAATAAAATCTGGTTTGGCTCTCCCGTTCGCGAAGCCCTCGAAAAAATGAAAGAACTTGCGCTAATAAAACAGCTTCCCGAAATAATTGAGAAGCTGAAGCGCTGATTTAGTCTGCGTTTAATTCATCTGAATCGCTTGTAAACATTACTTTGTCTAAAACTTTGAGGCAGGTAGTCTGTTTGGGTTAAATTCGTGCAATAGTTTTGCAAACACTATATGCAAATGACTGAGCTGACAAAAAATAAAAATGAGAAAGTAATTCTGGATACCCTCCGGATTGCTAATTCGGCCCTCAAGCTGAAAAATCTCAAGCTCAACTCGTTGCTAGAAATTACCAATGCTATTAATAATAATTTTTCTAAAGAACAGCTTTTAAAAATCTTTGAATTTGTGTTACGCAGCCAGCTAAACATTGGCAAAATGGCGTTCTACACTTGTGATGAGGAATGGCGATGCTCACTGCGCTATGGTTTAGATTTACGTTTTGAAGAGGAGGAGGCAGCCAAACAAATTTTGATTTTTAAAGATGTAACAGAATTTGACGAAGAACGCCATCCCTGCTTTGATAAGTTTGAAGTAGTAATTCCCGTTTTCCATAAATCAAAACCCTTAGCTTTTTTGTTGCTTGGCGATATCAAAGAGGATTTAATTGACAATACCCAAACCCGCCACATACCTTTTATTCAAACATTGGCAAACATTATTACTGTTGCCATTGAAAATAAAAAACTTGCAAAGGATAATCTGCGTCAGGCAGCAGTGCGAAAAGAGCTGGAGCTTGCATCAGAAATGCAGGCAATGCTTTTTCCTAATGCGCTTCCAAAAGATGATAAAATTGAGATCAACGCATTTTATCAACCCCACCAGGAAATAGGAGGTGATTATTATGATTTTGTAAAACTGAATGATAATGAAGTAGCTCTATGCATGGCCGATGTATCAGGTAAAGGTGTTTCGGCAGCTTTACTGATGGCCAACTTTCAGGCAAATATACGCGCCTTGTTTTACCACAGTTCTTCACTTCCCGAAATTATTACAGAGCTGAATAAACGCGTAAATGCAAGTGCAAAAGGCGAAAAATTTATTACACTATTTATAGCAAAATATAATTTCATTACCCGAGTAATGACTTACATTAATGCCGGACAAAACCCTCCATTGTTTTTGTATGATAACACAGTGAGCCAACTTTCTGTAGGTTGTCCCGGACTAGGAATGCTGGAAGAAATCCGTTCTATTAAAGAAGGTATTTTAAATGTTCCTGCAGGTGCATCACTTATTTGTTACACCGATGGTGTAACCGAACTGGAGAACGAGGAAAGTAAAGAATTTGGTTTAAGTAAGCTGGAGTTAATTTTGGTTGAGAAACAAAATTCAAGCATGAAAGAACTTAACGATTATGTTGTTGCCAAACTAAAAAAACATAAAGGCAGCAGAGGATATTTAGATGATATTGCTTTACTCAGCTGCAGGTTCTTGTAAGATCAAAATTCGTAACCAACTCCCCATTCTGCAAAGTCAGCTTTAAAGTAATGCGTTTTCAACGCAAGACCTAACAACACATGTTTGGCAACACGGTAGCGAATTCCGGATCGTGCATAAATGTATCCATCATCTTTCCAGCGTGTGTAAAGATATCCTCCAACATCAAATAATAAAGAGAACTCAGAGATTTTAAGTTCATAATGAAAATGTAGTCCGGGTCGCACAGTTGCAAACATTCCGCTATATTCTTTCCCGGAGCTTTTTAATTTTTTTTCAATAGAGGCATCGTAAAAAATATCTAGACCAAGACCAATTCGGCTTTTTCTGCTTACAGGTTTAATAACTTCGGCATTCAATGAACCTATGCCGTATTTTGGTCCGTAAGCAGGAGAAATTTCTTTCAATCCGCCTGATAAGATTACACTATATATCCATTTACGTTCGCGAGGCGGAGCAATGCTGTCTTTCTTATAAACATCTTTTCCATTGCTAAAATGCCATGTAGCTCCAAGGTTAATGGTTGGCACATTAATTCCAAGATTAGGTGCAGTAAACGAAGCATTAGAAAAATGCATAAATGATAAACTTCCGTCAATTGAAAAATTATGGTGTAGCTTCCATCTGAAACCGTAAGTGAAGTTTATAAAAACATTGATATGTGAACCAATAGCATTGTTTTTATTATTCTCAATACGATCAAAAACTTTTGAGATATAGCCTGCTCCGCAACCGATTTTAAAGTAACGCATAAACTTTCGCTGTCTGTTCTGCATAAAACTGATGTGAGGATAAAATGCAAGGGCAGTTCCCAATTGTTCGTCATTTTTCAGGTTGATATAAATAAAAGAATAACCAATTACAGGATAGCGATAATGTTGCTGCCAGTATTTATCCCCAAAGGTTTGTTTTGAAACTGTAAGCTCAAAAGCAGGAGTGTGTCCTCTGACCAAGTGTCCCATATTGTGGCGGTGGCTAAGGATAAAACCGTATTGAGCAGATGCGCCAACGCTCCAGCCATTGGATTTAGATTGAGCAAATGAAAAAGTTGAAAGAAAAATGAAAAGAAAAAATATCGAATACCGAATAAGGAATTTTGAAGACCAAACGGATTTTATCTCATCATTCATTATTCCTTCTTCTTTAGTCAGTGTTTATTTCAAAACACGCTTCATGCCATCAAGTGCCATTTGATAGCCGGGATTAATTTGTAATGCTCTGGTATATTCACCTTTGGCGCGTTGAATATCGCCCAGTGTTTCGTAACACAAGCCGCGCATATAAACTGCCTGATAGTAAGATGCATCACTCTTTACTGCATCATCAAAGTGTTTCAATGCCTCATTATAATTTTTTAAATATTGAAAATGAATATAGCCGATGTTGAAGTGTGCGTTTTTGTAATTCGCGTCAATAGCCAAAATGGTTGCGTAGTTTTCCAATGCGCGGTTTAGTTCACCAGTTTCCTGATAAAACATCGCTAAACCATAATACGCTTCCAGGCTTTTTGGTTTAAGATTTAATGCATTGTTGTAATAGGTAACAGCAAGTTTATCTTTTAAACCGAAATGCAATTGTGCTAACATAATACATGCATTGTAATTTTCAGGGTCTTTATCAAATGCTTCCCGGAAATTTAAAATTGCCCTTGATGTATCCCCAGCATCTTTATAACACATTCCCTTAATCAAATATGCTTTTGAATAATCAGGATCAAATTCCAGAATTTTATTTGCAAATGTTACAGACTCTTCAAAGCGATTTAAATACATATAGAACTCACATAATTTTATCAGAGCTTCTTTGTTTTGTGCATCTAATGAATACGCTTTCTTTAAGGATGCTTCACATTTGTCAGGTTCGTTATTAAAGAAATATCCGTCAGCTATCGTAACGTAATACGATGATATACTGGAGTCTAAACTAATAGCCTTTCCAGCATCAGTCTTGGCCTTTTTGAATTCTTTCTTTTCTAAGTAAAGTTTTGCCCGCTCGTTGTAGTGTTTTGAAACTTCAGGCTTATCTTTTATTAATTCAGAAATTGAATCAATTGGTGAAAGTGTTATTTGATTTCCCGCTTTTTTGCCTGAAAAATAATCGCAGGAAACAAGAGAAAATGAAAGGAATGCTAATAGGGGAAAAGTTGTCAGCCTGAACTTAGTCGAAGGCAATTTGTAATGCTCTTCGACTAAGCTCACCGTGATAATACGGCTGATTATTATAAAATTCACAGTTTAAGCTGCTTTCAGTTGCTCACGGATTTTAGCTTCAATCTGGTCACACAACTCAGGGTTGTCAATCAAAATCTGTTTAACTGAATCGCGCCCCTGTCCAAGTTTTGCATCATCGTAGCTGAACCACGAACCGCTCTTTTTAATAATATTCATTTCCACTCCGATGTCAATAATTTCACCGAGTTTAGAAATGCCTTCTCCAAACATAATGTCAAATTCTGCTTTACGGAAAGGTGGAGCTACTTTATTTTTAACAACCTTCACACGAACGTGATTTCCGGTTGCTTCTTCGCCTTCTTTAATTTGAGTTACCCTGCGTATATCCAAGCGAATAGAAGAGTAGAATTTTAAAGCATTACCTCCTGTAGTAGTCTCAGGGCTGCCGAACATAACTCCAATTTTATCTCTCAACTGGTTGATAAAAATGCAACAGCATCCTGTTTTTGCAATTGTACCTGTTAGTTTTCTCAATGCCTGTGACATTAAACGCGCCTGCAGACCCATTTTCGAATCGCCCATTTCACCTTCAATCTCTGCTTTTGGAGTAAGAGCAGCAACCGAATCAATTACAATAATATCAATGGCTCCTGAACTGATCAGGTTATCTGCAATTTCCAATGCCTGCTCACCGTTATCGGGTTGTGATATCAATAGGTTTTCAATGTCAACGCCTAATTTCTCAGCATAAAAACGATCGAAAGCATGTTCAGCATCTCTGAAAGCTGCACTGCCTCCTTGTTTCTGAGCATTGGCAATAGCATGAATTGCCAGGGTTGTTTTACCTGATGATTCTGGACCATAAATTTCAATCACTCTTCCGCGCGGGAAACCACCAACGCCCAATGCATGGTCAAGTCCTATTGATCCGGTTGGAATTACTTCCAACGTTTCTACTGCTTTATCGCCAAGGCGCATGATACTGCCTTTGCCGTAAGATTTTTCTAATTTTTCAAGTGTTACCTGTAATGCTTTTAGCTTTGGGTTGGTTGCTACTGATTCTTTTGC
>SXHM01000051.1 GCA_005773695.1 Bacteroidota bacterium | reverse complement strand
TCCTCCCTGCTTACCCAGCTGCGATTGTCATTCCGACCGCAGGGAGGAATCTTTTCATTTAGAAACATACGTTTTGATAGATCATCGTTAAATAAATCAATAATTTTAGTCAGCATATCATTCCAAATCGTCAGCAGGTGTTTCCAAATCGTCAGCACATGATTACAAAACCCCAGCAGGTGTTTCCAAAACGTAAGCAGATTATTACAAAATGGCGGCATATTATTCCAAATAGATAGCATGTTATTCCAAAAGGTATAGTTATGTTGACTAATTGTATGCATGGCAAATAAAAACCCCTCGCCTGAGGCGAGGGGTTTTAAGGGGTATTAGCCTATGGTAATTTTGTAGCTTCCGGCAGTTCCGGTGTTGTTAAACACACGTATTTCGTTGCCGTTGGCTGCCCAGTCGCCCATCATAAAGGTGTCGCTGCCTGCGGGGTCAATCTGTTTTTGCATTCCGTTGCTAAGTCCGTTAAAATACAGAGCGTAAAACAAGGTTACCGTTCCGGGGTTTTCGAGTAACACGGGCGTAGCTGCGCTGTAGGTAACGGGTACAGAGGCAAAGCCCATAGGGTTTACCGCTCCTGTTAATACAGTGCCGCCACCACCTCCTCCTCCACCGGGGCCGGTGTTGTCGTCAATTCTGCGGGCCAGTAAATATTCAAAATAGAGACCGCCCGGTGCAAAGCGAAATATTTTAAGGTAGGTATCTAATTTATCCAGTATTATATTGGCTGCTTCAAACAGTTGGTCAACTACATTGCCGGCAGTAGCTTTGTCTTCAATGCGCTCTTTGGGTTTGGTAGCTACCGCGCGGAAAGCAGTGCGGGCAGCATCAAAAGCAGGAAGCGCAACGGCAGGATAGGCATAAGCGCCCAGCGAAGCTATGTTGGCTTCGGTGGTTTTATACACCAGGTCGGCAATGCCCACCAGTTCCATATCACGTTTGGCATCCAGCTCGCTTTTGGTGTAGTCAACCTTGCGCCTAAGATTAGGGTCGTTGATGTCCACAGCATAACTCTCCACCGAAGCGCCTGCCAGCAAAATGGAATCGGTAAGGGTTTTGCGCTTAGCGGCTTTATCTTCGGCAGCACCCGAAATATCTTCAATAGCCTCTTCTTCGGCATCCATAATTTCGGTGCGCTTGTCTTTCAGTTGGGTAGTGGCGGTGGCTATGGAGGGCACGCTGGCAAGAGCTGCTGCGTGGTCGTCAAGATAGCTGCATGTTTTGTTAATCATGCTGAGGCGGTTTTCCTGGATGTCATTCACAAGATGAGGTTTTAAAGGTTAGGGGACTGGTTTGTATAGTTGATTGGGATTGTAGCGTGTGTCCCGTTAGCTATCGGGATGTTGAATTTTTTTTTTAGTTGATCTTGTATTAATTTTTTCCAGTCAGAAAGCTGAACATCGTCATTAATTTTCTGACATTAACTCTTTATATTTTCCAATTTTTTCTTCCAATCTTTGAAATTCATTTTGTGTTATTGCACCACTTTCTATTTTTGAAACCACTTCCTCAAGTAAACTAATAATAATCTTCAAATCACTGTTAGATTGCATTTCTTTTCGTTTCAAATTTTCTTTTTCATCAAAACTAATATGTTCCCTATTTCTGTCAATTTCCTTAAGCCTTTCATTTGAAAGCTCTAATTCGATTTTTAATTGATTAATGGTTCTTTTCCACACTGGCAATGATACTTCCATCTGTTGTTTAAATTCAGCTACCGCAGCCAGAGAATCTGAATTTGCCTGATAAACATAACCCATAGCAGTTTCCACAGCAGCTAGGGAATCTGCAACCCGTTTTTCATCTTCTATTTTTTTTCTAGTTGCCAATTCAGTTGCTGCAATGATTGAATCTTGTTTAGCTTTTTCTTGTGCGGCTTTATCTTCTGCACTGGGGCCACAAGCAGTAAATAAAATTATCGTAAAAGACATAATAGTTTTGGTTGACAGTTTCATGGTTGTTGTTTTTAATGAGTATTATTTATTTGTTTTCTATTTGTTATTATTAAGTAGAGAAAAATCCCCAGAAAAGTTTAGGTTGTTTTTGTTTGATAAGATCATCATTAGACAGAACTTTACCGTTTGCAATAGTTAAGTGGAAATTATTTTGACTTACAATTTTTTTAGTCGAGTCATCTGTTTTCTCACAGTTAAAGGAAATTAAAATATTTTCAGATGGATTAAAATCCTTTTTACCTTCTACAATTAAAATTCTATTTTTATTTTCTATAATTCTCAGCTGATCCTCTCTATACATAGGAGTGCCAACAATATCCAAATTAGTTTTCAGTTCTAATTTCAGATTTTTTGCTTCTTTATTTCCATTATTCGTAATTGTTATTGAAACTGGTAGATTACTAATTCCCTTATAAAATTCAAAAGGTAGATTGAAGTCGGAAATTTCACTTATCTTATAAACAACAACCGGATTTTTATAATTCTTCATCGTTATATATGTTGTAATACCTGATAACGAAGCAGCAACAATTGCTATAATTATTTGTACGTCCATAATTAATTGAAAGTAATAAAAACAAGAACAGCCGTTGCGCTTCGCGCAACGGCTGTTCTTGTAAAATTTACCTGCCTGCGGGCAGGCATGGAAAAGCTATTTAAAAGTAATGAGAGAGAGAGAGAGAGTTCCCGCGCTGTATAAGGGCTGTGCGTATGGTTTATGTTGCATTACAGAGGGTTTTGTTTTCAAGGTGTGGGGCGGTGTGTTTGGTAATTGGTAGGCAAATGTATAAAAGGAATTGAATAAAGCAAAAAAAGTTTGGGTAAAAACCTATGCGCCCTTAGCGCCTTAGCGGTAAAAAGGCTTATGCTGCAACCGCATCATCCGCAATCTTCTTCACCAGCAGCCAGAAGAAGGCAAGCACCAAACCAATAAGCGCTCCGAATACAATGCCTTTGAGCGGGGTAATTTCTACCACCTCCAGCGGCAGAATGGGATGGTCTATAACCTGTATTAAAGGGGTTTGGTTAAGCAGCGTAACTTTACTTAACTCAAGATTTTTTACCGCCTCGCCATACATCACGTTCAGTATTTGAACATCGCGGGTAAGGCGCAGTTCTTCCATATAACCTTCGGCACGCACCGTTAAATGACGCGAGTCTTTATACTTTGCCAAACGCAACTCGGCACCTGCCAAAGCACCGGCTATGGAATCGGTGCGGCCTTTTACAAAAGCAACCGTTTCGCGGGCGCGCTGGGTTTTGTTGCTGATGTAAAAATCGGTGACGCTTTTCATCAAATTCTCAACTAAGTGTTTTGAAAACTGTTCGTCTTTAGAAAGACACTCCACCAAGAGAATGGTTGACTTTGCACTTACGTTTTTTACAGTAAGGTATTTTTCGGTTACCAGGGTAAAGATTTCAAAGAGCAAGCTATCCTGCAACGTAGTAAATGAATCTCGGCTGGCCTGAAAACGAATGGTTCCCAGCAGTTCCTCATCCTTCCATTTATTCAGCTGAGGTGATTCCATAAAATGATTCACCAGCAATTGCTCCTTTCCGTTTATGTTGTTTTTATTCAGCAATGCCTCTTCCACAATTTTGCGCGAACTGAGCAGTTCGGTCAGATTATCTTCGCTGAAAACATTGCTGCCCGTCATTCCGCCCAAGTCAAAACCAAACTGACTGGCAATTCCGGCATAAGCACCCAATGGCGATTCGCTTTGCGATTCTTCTAAAACAAACGTGAGATTGGCTTTGTATTTAGGTTTGAGTAAAAACGAAAACGCAATTCCGAGAAGTGCAAATGCCAATGAAACCAAAAAAAACTGTTTCCACTTGCTTAGTAAATAGCTTTTTATTTCTCCGATGCGAAGGAGAACCTGACTGAGTGTTATGTCCTCGCTATTGCTATTTTGTGACATTGTTAATCAACAACCAAACAGTTAAAATAGCAGTTATCTTTAAGGTAGTATTTTCGATTACTCTGTTCCAGTCAACCGGTTTGCGCTCCGTCTTGTCAGCTTTTTTAGGTTTATACATCACCTTTATGGTAGAGCCTTTTTTCACTTTCGGGTAAACATTAAACAAGCCAAAACCTCTGGTATTTCTAATAATTCCATTGGGATAAATCACATAAGTTTTTCTGCGGGCAGCATCCTGCGAAAAACCTCCGGCAAAATGACGAACATAATAAGATGCACGTTTACCAAAGTAAGGTGCAGAAATTGAATGGTCGTAATAATTTCCGACCGCCCCGCTGATGTAAACAAGGTCAAGTGTTTTAGGAATATGAATACTGTCGCCTTCATTTAATACAAGGTTGTGTTTTGAATCAGCATTTTTTATTGCTTTTGCCAAATCAAGATATACGTTGCCTACATCCAATCTATTCATTGTTACTCCATCTACAAAAGCGTAGGGACGAAGTCCTCCTGCTCGTTTAATAAGATCGGCAACGGTTTCTTCCTTGCTTAAAATTGAATATTGCCCGGGGTAAAGAACTTCACCAGTTAGCGATACATTCATCGGTAGCTCAAAATCCGGATTGGTGCGCACAAAAATCTGATCAAAAGGTTGAAGACCATATTCTTCAGCTTCAGAAGTAAGACTTAAATCGTTACCTACCTGAACAGTATAAACAACTGCTCGTTTTGGTGTCATTTGATTTATTGCTTCATTAAAGTCTACTATTCGCGAAACCTCAATGCGGTTATTAACAGCTTCGCGTTTCAGTCCGCCTGCCATAAACAAAACATCTTTCAAACTAAGGCCCGAACCAAAGGGAAACTCGCCCGGGTTGCGCACAGTTCCTAAAACAGAAACCATAAAATCATCGGCAAAGTCTTTTTTAGATAAGACTTTAAG
>SXHM01000050.1 GCA_005773695.1 Bacteroidota bacterium | reverse complement strand
GGTATCATCAACACAGGTGATGAGGTTGAAATCGTTGGGATGCAGATTGAAAAATTGAAATCAGTTATTACAGGTGTTGAGATGTTCCGCAAAAACCTTAACAGAGGTGAAGCAGGTGACAACGCAGGTTTATTGCTTCGTGGTATCGATAAAAAAGATATCCGCAGAGGTATGGTAATTGCTAAACCGGGTTCTATCACTCCTCACACAGATTTCAAAGCTGAGATCTATGTTTTGAAAAAAGAAGAAGGTGGACGTCACACTCCATTCCATAACAAATACCGTCCTCAGTTTTACCTTCGTACAACAGACGTAACAGGTGAGATTGATTTGCCAACAGGCCAGGAAATGGTTATGCCTGGAGATAACGTAACAATCACTGTAAGATTGATTTTCCCTGTAGCGATGGACAAAGGATTGCGTTTCGCTATCCGTGAAGGTGGAAGAACAGTGGGAGCAGGACAGGTTACTGAAATCATTAAATAATAAAATTAAATAAAGTGGATGTTGTCAAGGTGTTTCGGGAAACCGGAACACCTTGATTGCCCTAATAAAGTAGCATAATTAATGCAAAAATAAACACGGTAAGGGCGCATCCGGATAGAAAAACAGAAAGAGAAACGGGTGTAGCTCAATTGGTAGAGTAGCGGTCTCCAAAACCGTTGGCTGGGAGTTCGAGTCTCTCCACCCGTGCAAAAAAAGAAAATTAACATGTCACAACTGAAAACATATTTAGAAGAATCATACAATGAGTTGGTGAACAAAGTAACCTGGCCCAGCTGGAGTGAATTGCAGGGAAGCGCTATTATAGTTGCAGTTGCTGCCATCATTTTTTCGTTATTGGTTTGGGTAATGGATGTTACGGTGGGAATTACGGGCACAGCCGACTCTGCATGGAGAGGTATTCTCGGATTTTTTTATGACATGGTAAAATAATTAGAAATGGCAACAGCAACAACCGAACAGGTAAAAAAATGGTATGTAGTACGTGCCATCAGCGGTAAGGAGAAGAAAGTAAAAGAGCAGATTGAAATGGAAATCGGGCGTCTTAAACTAACTGATTTTGTTTCGCAGGTGCTTATTCCAACCGAAAAAATTTACCAGATACGCAACGGAAAAAAAGTAAGTAAAGAGCGCAATTTTTACCCTGGTTATGTAATGGTTGAAGCAGTTTTAGTCGGTGAAATTCCACACATCCTGAAAAATATTCCGAACGTAATCGGATTTCTAGGAGAAACAAAAGGCGGAGAACCTGTTGCAATGCGCCAAACAGAGGTAAACAGGATTTTAGGTAAAGTTGATGAGTTGGCAGAGAGCAATGAAGAGATTAATATTCCATACATAGTTGGTGAAAGCGTTAAAATTATTGACGGTCCTTTCAACAGCTTCAGTGGAATAATTGAAGAAATGAATGAAGAAAAGAAAAAATTAAAGGTAAGCGTGAAAATTTTCGGCAGAAAACAACCTGTTGAATTGAGCTTCATGCAAGTGGAGAAGGAGTAATATAAACAAACCCGTTTGCAGTTTATAGTTTGCAGTTTTTTAGCTTCCATAAAAAACCCAAATGAAAAACAAACAAACATTTAAACAAACAAACAAATGGCAAAAGAAATAGGAGCACTTATAAAGCTCCAGATAAAAGGAGGGGCGGCTAACCCTTCGCCACCAATCGGACCTGCACTGGGTGCGAAAGGTGTTAACATAATGGAGTTCTGCAAACAATTTAATGCCAGAACCCAAGACAAAGCCGGAAAAGTTATACCTGTTGTAATTACAGTTTACACTGATAAATCGTTTGAGTTTATCATTAAAACTCCACCTGTTGCTGTGCAACTTCTGGAAGCTACCAAATTAAAGTCAGGCTCAAAACAGCCTAACCGCGATAAGGTAGGAACTGTAACCTGGGATCAGGTTAGAACCATTGCTCAGGAAAAAATGCCCGACCTGAACTGCTTTACCGTAGATTCTGCTATGAAAATGGTAGCCGGAACAGCACGTAGTATGGGTATTGTCGTAAAGGGCGAGTTCCCTTCACCTTCTAAAAACTAAAAGCGATGGCAAAACTAACTAAAAACAGAAAAAAGGCGTTGGAGAAATTCAACCAGACTGTTCCTTATGATGTTTCTAAAGCATCAGAAATTCTTAAACAAATCACGTCTACAAAATTTGATTCATCAGTTGATTTAAGCATACGTTTGGGTGTTGACCCGCGTAAAGCCAACCAAATGGTGCGTGGAATTGTAACACTTCCTCACGGAACAGGAAAAACCGTTCGTGTGTTAGTGCTTTGCACTCCCGACAAAGAAGCTGAAGCAAAAGCTGCCGGAGCTGAATTTGTTGGATTGGACGAGTATGTTGAAAAGATTAAAGGCGGATGGACAGATGTTGATGTTATCATCACTATGCCAAGCGTAATGGCAAAAGTAGGTGCTTTAGGACGTGTACTCGGACCTCGCGGTTTGATGCCAAACCCTAAAACAGGAACTGTTACCAACGATGTGGGTAAAGCAGTTACCGAAGTAAAAGGTGGTAAAATTGATTTTAAAGTTGACAAAGCAGGAATCATTCAGGCTTCAATCGGCAAAACATCTTTTGATAAAGATAAAATTGCAGAGAACGCTAATGAGCTTATCAGCAGCATTATCAAATTGAAACCGTCTTCGGCTAAGGGCGCTTACATCAGAAGTATCTACATGTCAAGCACCATGAGCCCAAGCATTCAGATTGACACCAAATCGTTAAACAATTAATCGTATCCAAAATGAACAGAGAAGAAAAAAATAAGGCGATTGATGAGTTGGTGGAAAGCCTTGCAAAAACACCGCATTTTTACCTTACCGACATAGGCGAACTTACAGCAGAAACAACATCACAACTTCGCAGAATATGCTTTGCAGAAGGTATTGAACTGAAAGTGGTGAAAAGCTCTTTGCTGCAAAAAGCGTTTGAACGTTCTGAGAACAAATATGCTGAATTGCTGCCTGCATTAAAGGGAGCTACCTCCATCATGTTTACTCAAACAGGTAACGGACCGGCAAAACTCATTAAAAAATTCCGTGTTAAAAATCCAAAACCACTTTTGAAGGCGGCTTACGTTGAAGAAAGTGTTTATCTGGGCGACAACCAACTTGATCTTTTAGAAAAAATCAAGTCGAAAAACGAATTGATCGCAGACCTGGTGGCTTTACTGCAATCACCTGCTAAAAACGTGGTTTATCAGCTCCAGAGCAGCGGACAAAAACTTTCAGGTGTGTTAAAGACACTGGGCGAAAGACCGGAATAAAAATCTTTAAAAAAATAAT
>SXHM01000049.1 GCA_005773695.1 Bacteroidota bacterium | reverse complement strand
GCCGTGAAAATGAACCTGAAAACTTATTGCTGCTTGACGAGACGTTGAAGAAAAAATATGTTGCAACTCCTTACGGAATTGACAAAACGAATAATTAATTTAGACGAAAATTATCACCATTTAATACTCCACTATGAAAAACATTATTTCAGCAACAGCAGTTATGCTTCTTTTTGTCGGCACATTTTCTTCATGCAGCAATTCTGCAAAAACACATGTTGCAGTTTATCAGTGTCCTATGAAATGTGAAGGTGAAAAAACCTATGACAAAGCTGGAAGCTGCGCTGTATGTGGAATGGCGCTTGAAGAAATAAAGAAATAATGAAAATTTATCTTATAAAACTTTATCAGGAATTTGATGCCCCTGTTGACAAGGTATGGGAAGAATTTAATGACCATGCTAACCTTAGCATAATACTGGGTCAAAAAGTTAAACGAATTAAAGAGAGCAATAACCCTGAAAATGTAAATGGAGTTGGTTCTGTTCGTTTAATAGAAATTCCCTTATCACCGTTTGAAGAAACTATCCGTAAATCGGTAAAGCCATCTTGTATAGAATATCAAATCACCAAAGGAACTCCTTTGCAACATCATTATGGTAAAATGCAATTTACAAGTTTGTCTGTCGATAAATCGGCCTTGGATTATAGTATAGAATTAGGATCGAAATTTCCTTTTATAGCCGGAATTCTTAAAGTGGCAACACAGAATAGTATTGAAGCAGGTTTGAAAAAATATGCTGAACAGCTAAAGAAAGAAAGAAATCATTAAGCTTATTTATCTAAGTAACTCATTATTCCTTCATAATAAGCTTCAGCAACCTGTTTAACTCTAAAAGAGGTTTTGATTCCATAAACATCTGTATTAATCTTACTCAGTTCTATGCACTCGCTTGCATTGTCCTGATATAGTGATTCTCCGTAAACGACTACACCCTTTACTAATCTGGTTAATGTGAGGTTGCGTGCATAAACTCCTTTGCTTTCTGGTATACAATATTTTGTAAGATAGTCGGCAGTAGTGGAATCAGCAGCAGAAACATTTAGCTTGGCAGTAAAACTTTTTATGAGTTTTTCTGCAAGTTTTGTTGATTGCTCAATGTTATCAGTCAGTATAAGACGAAAAAGCGAAAGCCTGTCTATTGGTTTTTCCAATTCGTTTTTTAAAAAGCTTCCAGCAGTAAATACCATGTTATAATTTTTGTCGCTTGGCTTTTCCCATCCTGTATTTTTCTCATCTACGTTGTAATGGATGACAACCGAAAGATCAGGATCAAATTCATTTATCTTTTTTGCACGCTGCTTCATATCAAGATTGTTGAAGTAAGTTCTGAAAATATCACGCTGAGTGGCTTTAGTGAGCAGAAAGGTTTTTTCTTCTTCTGAAATTTCATTTAGTTTATATGAAGAATCAACAGCGTTTTTCAGATGCATTTCAATCCATTCTTTAAAGGTAATTCCAAATGCAGTTTGATTTGGCTTTTGCCTTGTTAGCATTACTTCTGCCCCTTGTTCTTCAAGCAGGTGTTTAAGAATAAGCGCAGTTTGCAGCGTTAAAACGCCTTCGGCAATTGCAATTGTTTGATTGTTATAATTAAACTGAACTGATTTCTTTTCAAGAATTGCTGTTTTAATATCGCCTGCAATATGTCCTGGATCAAGTGCAATTTTTATTCCGTTTAGCTTTTTATCATTTTTGAAATGCTGATTGACCTTTTTTTCGGAATAGCCGGGTATACTTAATGGTTTTCCATTCCGAATAATGATAAGCAGACTGTCATCATTATAATGGTTCAATATTTTTTTTATAGTATCTAAGGAGCTCCACTCAATACCAAATTCGCGGTAAAAAGTATTCTCTTTTGTCTTAGCATTAATGAATATTCCACTGTCGTTTATTGTATAATAAGGATGGAGAGCTTTTTCTTTGTCGAGCTTTGTTTCAATTTTTGTAATGTAATGATGCTTAAGACTGTCAGTGTTTGTTTGCGCGATGCAGAGCAAACACAACAGGTTGAAAGAAATAGTCAGCACGAGCAGGCGCATTAATTATATAATAAGAGTTACAAAAGTAATTTTTAAAATCTGCTGAGTGTTTGGGAAACCAGCAATTCACGCTAACAGAACAATTTTCTACTTTCGCATTAATTCTAAGTCCTATAAATGAAAAACATAATCCTATTTGTGTCTGCTATTACACTTTTGGCCTCTTGCAAATGTTCTTCCGATAAACGTGAACAGGAAGTACCGCTTGTTTATCCGCAAACAAAAAAGGTGGAGCAAACTGATAACTATTTCGCAACTGTGGTAAGTGACCCCTACCGCTGGTTAGAGAACGATACATCAGTTGAAACTGCTGAGTGGGTAAAAGATCAAAATACTATTACGTTTTCTTACATCGAACAAATTCCGTTTCGTAATAAACTGAAAGAACGCATTGGCAAACTCTGGAACTATGAGCGTTTTTCCGCACCTTTTAAAAAAGGAGAGAAATATTTCTTCTATAAAAATGATGGAATGCAAAACCAGAGTGTACTATATATGCAGGAATCATTAACAAGCGAGCCGAAAGTATTGCTTGATCCGAATAAGCTTTCTGCTGACGGAACTACTTCGCTTGCTTCTATTGGTATTTCGCCTGATGCAAAGTACCTGGGTTATGCTATATCAAAAGGCGGTTCGGACTGGAACGAAATTTATGTGATGAACATTGAAACGGGTGAAATCCTTGCAGATATATTAGAGTGGGTAAAATTTTCAGGCATTTCGTGGCATAAAGAAGGTTTTTTTTACAGCCGCTACAATGCACCAAAAGGAGCTGAATACTCTGCCGCCAATGAGTATCACAAATTATACTACCACCGTCTGGGCGAGCCACAAAGCAAAGATGAGCTTGTATTGGAAGACATTGAAAACGCAAAGATTAATTATTATGCAGATGTGAATGAACAGCAGACCATGCTGGTGGTTTATGAATCAAACAGTACTTACGGAAACGCTGTTCACTTTCGTGATTTACGCAAATCAGCAAGTGGTTTTAAAACAATTGTTCCAGATTTCTCGCATGCCAATACAGTGAAAGATTTTATTGACGGCAAGCTGATAATGATGACGGATAATGCTGCTCCCAACAAACGGGTTATAATTATTGACCCTGATAAACCGGACGAAAAAAACTGGCAGACTTTAATTCCTGAAAAAGAATATGTGCTGGAAGGTATAACGCTTGCTGGCGGAAAAATTGTTGCCCGTTATTTAAAAGATGCTGCCAGTAAAGTGTTGGTTTACGACATGAACGGCAAAGAAGAAAAAGAAATCACCTTGCCTGCAATGGGCAGTGTGGGAGCGTTTGACGGTAAAGCAACTGATAACATCGGCTTCTATACGTTTTCTTCTTTTATGTATCCTACTGCTATTTACAAATATGATTTTACAACAGGAGAATCAAGTGTGTTTAAGCAACCGACTATTGATTTTGATGCTTCGCAATACGAAACCAAACAGGTGTTTTACAACAGCAAAGACGGAACTAAAGTTCCGATGTTTCTTACGTATAAAAAAGGAATTGTGCTGGACGGAAACAACCCAACCTTGCTTTTTGGTTATGGTGGTTTTAACATCAGCAAGAACCCTGACTTTAAACCCGACCGTTTAGTGTTGCTGGAAAATGGTGGTGTATTTGCTATGGCTAATATCCGCGGTGGTTCTGAGTATGGTGAGAACTGGCATATAGCAGGAACCAAACTGCAAAAGCAAAATGTATTTGATGATTTTATTGCTGCTGCAGAATATCTTGTTAAGGAAAAATATACATCATCTGCAAAGCTTGCTATAGAAGGCCGCAGCAACGGTGGTTTATTGATTGGCGCGTGTATAACTCAGCGTCCTGAATTGTTTAAAGTGGCTTTACCAACAGTAGGTGTAATGGATATGCTGCGATACCATAAATTCACAATCGGTTGGGCATGGGCTAGTGATTTCGGAACAAGCGAAGATTCCATTGAATTCAATGCTCTCTATAAATATTCGCCTTTGCACAATATTAAACAAGGTGTTGAATATCCTGCAACGCTGGTGCTTACGGCCGATCATGACGACAGAGTTGTGCCTGCTCACTCATTTAAATTTATTTCCACCTTGCAGGAGAGGCACAAAGGCAGTAATCCTGTGCTGATACGCATAGATGTAATGGCAGGACATGGTGCAGGAAAACCTGTTTCGAAGTTGGTAGAGGAACAGGCAGATATCTGGAGTTTTACGTTTAAGAATTTAGGAGTTGATCCGTATCCGGAAATTCAGTAGGCAATGGCAGTAGCAGTAGGCGTCTTGTCACCATGAGCGCAGTCGAAGTTTAATGCCCTTAAGCATTCACAATTCCTCCTAAAATGCAAACTGAACATTTGCCGTGCTCAGCATGACAAAAATCATTACAAATTAACTCTAAGCATAGCAATAAAATTCCTCCCGGGTGAACTGATACCCGAGGCAAACACTCTGTAATTCGCATCCAGAATATTTTCAAGCGCAAGTTGCACGGTAACGTTCGAACTGAACTTATATCCTGCACGTGCATTCAATGTCCACCATGCAGGCATTCCTGCAGCAGTAGCATAAACTTCGTTGTCTTCAGCTCCTAATCTGTAATCCGAAAGTTTTTTCTCGCCATTGTAAAACGCATATAATTCAGCATTCAGCTTATTGAAGTTCAACTGAATTCCGGTTCTTCCAAAGATAGGCGGAATGTGGTCGAGCGGCACTTGTCCTGTATCTGAAAAAATTCTTCCATACGTATAAGTAAACGCACTGTTCAGCACCAGCCATTTGGTAAAATAAGCTTCAATGCTTCCTGATGCACCTGAAATAAATGCAGTTTGTGCATTCTGACTTGCAACTACCGCGCTGGTATCGCCATTGAAAACAATTGTTTCTTCACCGTTAAGTATAAATGGTATAGTGACAATTGTATTGGTGATATATGAATACCATCCGCTTGCTTCCACTTTTACTTTTTGTGCAATTACTTTAGAAATTCCAAGTTCACCGTTGTAAACATATTCAGCTTTCAGGTCGGGATTAGGAACAACCAATGTTCCGTTGCCCGATTCAAAAACTTTTGCCATGTCGTCAACATTAGGAGAGCGGAAACCGGTAGAACCTAACAGGGATAAATGCCAGTCTTTCCCGGGTGAAAAGATATAGCCGATGTTACCTGTAAACGCATCGTTATTTTGCTTTACTTCATTGAATGGAAAAGGGAAAAATGTTTTATCACTAAACGAACAATTCAATTCTACATGGCTGTATCGCAAACCGGCAGAAAGCCTAGACTTTTCTCCAAGCTTCCATGAATCGGTGATGTATGCAGCAGCAGAAAACTGGGTGCTTCCGCCATTAGGATAGCGCGTATCCAACGGGGTTATATCCCCGGTAACTATGTTCTCATTTTTTGCAGTAGATGTTACATTGTTATACGTAACTTCAATTCCGTATTTCACAGTGTGATTTTCCAGATCTTTTTTGAAATCACCATTGACTGAATACACATTTACATGCTCCTTGCGGTGAGCCAGATCATCTTTTCCAAATTTGCGTTGGTTGCGGCTTTCCTT
The DNA here is from genome assembly GCA_005773695.1 of Bacteroidota bacterium. The sequence continues at coordinate 88 of SXHM01000049.1, read as the reverse complement.
TATGTCCTGATAAGCAAGAATAACCTGTGCATTGCTGTAAAGTGCATTCTCAGCGCTTAAATCAAGACGGTAAGAACCCATAAAGCGT
>SXHM01000048.1 GCA_005773695.1 Bacteroidota bacterium | reverse complement strand
TAAGGAACCTGACCTAATGGATTTGCATCATCATCCCAAATTGTTCCGTTAAAAACGTTTTCATTTCCAGCTCCGTTATCCGTTGTAAGAGTAACAACTGTTCCTGCCGGTGAAGTAAGTGTAATATCTAAATCACTAGACCAAGTATGCGTGATATTTGTAGTTAAGTTTAAATCAAACAGATAAGTACTTGCACCTGATACTACCAATGTACTTGTAACCACAGCAGGCCCGGTTGGGATTGCGGTTGCTGTTGATTGTGTAAACGTAGCTGTTGATGCTGTGCTGGCACAATGAACCGCAGGTATAACTTGTGCCATTGAGTGCAATGAAACTAAAAACAAAAGCGCTGCACTTGAGCAAAGAGCTGTTATTTTTTTCCATATAGCATTTGCCGGAGGGGTAGATGTTGTATTCATATTAATTTGGATTGGTTCGGTTTAAATATCTTGATACTATATTATATAGGTATTACTCTTTTTCAGAGAAAAATTTACTGTATTCAGCAGGATTGCTCTGTTGCAAGTTCATTTTAGCAGCTTCAAATGCTTTTGCATCTGCATCTGCGTTTCCTGTTGCAATAAATCCCGGAATTTGAGGATAGGTAATGTTTTGATTTACTAGATTTACAACTCCTGTTTCATCATATGGCTTTACCTCTGGAAATTTGTCAACTGCCGATTGGCGATTGTTTCTGGCTTCAACTGACTTATTAATTGAAACACCTGATGCAGCAGTAGTAGTTTCCTTAGTAGTTGCAACGGTAACTGTTACTGCATTATCAGTAGTTTCTGCTGATTGCGGAGTAATAGCTTGTTTAGCAGAAGTTGCAGGAGAAAAACTTTTTACGGCTTCTTTCTTTTCAACTTTAACTTCTGCAGATTTAGTTTGAACAGGTACTGGTTTAACTACCGCAGGTGCATTTGTTTTATTCAACTCATCGCGATGTTCTTCAACCCATTTTAGTTTTGCAGCTTCCTGCTCAACGGCTGTATTGCCTTGTGAATTTGAAAAACCTTGTGCAAAAAGAGCTGTGTTTGTAAAAACAAAAACGGCTGTCATGCAAATAACAGCCGCCATCTTTTTAAGATTTTTGGTAGTGCAATTTGTTGTGTTGGTGGTGAGTAGTAATGTATTCATAATATGTGTTTTTAAGTGATTACGATTAAAAAAACGTTTAACTGAAAACAATTAAGAGATTAATCTGTTATTGATCAGGGTGCGAATATATACAATAGTATATTCGACAAATAACACTTTTGTCATAAAATCATAGAAATTATTATTAATTAAAAATAATTTATTTGTGATTTAACCCTAAAAAACTACAAATTAATTGTTTAGACAATCCATACAATTAAGAAATTGGATAGGTTGTTAATAACTTTTTTCTGCTCTTTATGCGTTATGGGTAGATAAAAAGGACGGAATTACAATATTCCTAAAGCCTTTTTCGTGCAATTTAACCCTGTAATTAAGCATTACATCTTTATTTCCATGGACAAGAAAAAGTGTTTTCACCTTTTTAACATCCTGACACGAGAGGTACTGCAGCATCTCATTGTAATCGCCATGTGCACTAAAAAAATCAATCACATAAACTTTTGCTTTCACAGCATATTTCTTTCCGAATATGCTGATGCTCTTATCTCCCCGCGCCAGTTTGCCTCCGTTGCTTGATGGTTCGCAATAGCCTATAATAAGAACTGCGTTGCGCGGATTTTCTATGTTATTGGCAAGATGGTGCTTCACTCTTCCTGCTTCGGCCATTCCGGAGGCTGATATAATAATGCACGGTTCATTTAACGAATTAATTGCCTTAGAATCTGCTACGTTCCGCACATATTCCAGTCCGTTAAAACCAAAAGGTGAAGGATCTTTCTTGATAAAATTATTTACCTCATCACTAAAACTCTCGGGATGATTGCGCATAATATCGGTAGCATTAATAGCAAGCGGACTATCTACAAATACTTTAATGGGAGGAAGTTTGCCTGCAAATTCTAATTGATTCAATACATAAATTAGCTCCTGAGTTTTGCCGATGCTGAATGCTGGTATGATAAGTTTTCCTTTATTGACTACACAGGTTTCCTGCACTGCCTGCAATAACCGTTCTTTGGTATCATCTGCTGACTCATGCAGCCGATCTCCATATGTTGATTCACATAGTATAGTATCTGCCTGCGGAAAAGGTTCCGGTTGTTTTAAAAGGCGATTTACATAACGACCAATATCACCTGTAAAACAAAGTTGGTGCTGCCTTCCATCTTCAGTCAGGGTAAGGTTTACCGCTGCACTTCCTAATATATGTCCTGCATCTGTGAATAATAACTCTACTTCGTCTGATATTTTATATGCTGTATTGTAACGCACCGTTCTGAAATGCGAAAAACTTTTCTCTGCATCTTCAATTGTATAAAGTGGTTTAATAGGCTTCTCCCCTTCTTTTAAACGATACTTATTAAAATTAGCAGCTTCATTTTCCTGGATATACGCACTATCAAACAACATTATTTCTGCCAAATCACGGGTTGCTGGTGTGCAATAAATTTTTCCTTTAAACCCTTGCTTTACCAACCGGGGAATATTTCCCGAATGATCAATGTGTGCGTGAGAAAGTATCATGCAGTCAATATCATTGGGATCAAAATGAAAGGATTGGTTCATTTCAAAACTTTCTTTTCCTCTGCCCTGAAACAAGCCGCAATCCAGTAGAATTTTGGTTCCGCTGCTTAACGTTATTAAATGCTTGCTTCCTGTTACCGTTTCAGCAGCACCGCAAAATTTTAGTTCCATACCTTCTTGTTTAGGACATCAATGTTACATAAAATGCAAAACTGAAAAAAAATAAAGGGTATGAATTTCTTCACACCCTTTATCTCATAACTAATAATTTACAAATTAATCTCTGCGACCCATATACTGCATTACAAAATAAAGCAGTGTGGCAACCGAAGCAAGCGCAGCAACTACATAAGTTCCTGCAGCCCATTTTAAAGCAGTAGTAGCTTGTGTTTGCTCTTCACCTTTTGTAAGGCGTGAAGTATTCAACCAAACCAATGCTCGCTGACTGGCATCTATTTCTACAGGAAGTGTTACCAGACTGAACAGTGTTATAGCTGCCTGCAATATGATGATGATTAATAAAATCTGGTTATACATAGAAGATATAGCACCAAAAATAATCATTGCAAAGAAGATATAATTCATTGCTTTGTTGCTGAAGTTAACAGCCGGAACCAATGCCGAACGCAATCCCAGCCAGGTATAAGCTGTGGCATGTTGCACTGCGTGTCCGCACTCGTGAGCTGCCACTGCAGCTGCAGAAATACTTCTTCCATGATATACATCGTGGCTGAGGTTTACTGTCTTATCCAAGGGATTGTAGTGGTCGGTCAGTTGTCCTTCCACCGAAATTACTTTTACATCAAAGATATTGCTGTCGCGCAACATCTTTTCTGCCACTTCTTTTCCGCTTAATCCTGATGAAAGTGCAACCTGCGAATATTCTGTAAACACGTTTTTAAGTCTTCTGCTTACCAACCATCCTATAAGCATAAAGAACCCAATCATTATCATATAACTTAAATCAAATCCGTACATTTTTCTTTTGTTTTTAGTTTATAAAAAATTACCCCTGCCTGCCATCAATTTATATGCCTTACAATTTTTGTCAGCCAAAGACACGACAAATTTGCATTCTTTCTGTCAATTATGGTAATCCCTTAACATCTTTTAATACATTTGTTATTCACCTACTCCTAAAAACATATGAGAATTACTTGGAAGTGCCTTTTATTTCTAATACTCCTGAATTCACTCTCAGCATCTGCACAACGATTAT
>SXHM01000007.1 GCA_005773695.1 Bacteroidota bacterium | reverse complement strand
TTCAAGAATGGAAAAGCACTTGGCTATAAATAGTTTTTCAAGCAGATGCCATTGTGGAACAAGGTTGCCTATTTTATTATAGTCTTGTTTTGTAATGTTGTAAACAACACAATCGGTAAGGGCCTGAATAGTCCAGCGGGCGGGAGTTTCAAATATTAAGCTGGAGAGGTCGGCAACAAAGTAACCCGGGGTTGATATCCATTGTGTTACTTCTTTATTAGGGGTATCAACATAAATGCGCATAAGACCCGATTGTATAAAACACAAATCGTTGCAGGGCTTTCCGGTTTTTAAAAAATAATCGCCTTTTTTGATTTCGGTTAATTTAAAAAGCGAACCAATTGTTTGCAGTTCATTCGCCTCAACTACTCCGAAGTATGATTTTATATAGTGCTCGAGTTCGGTCATTTACTATTGACAATTCAACTTACTGCATCAGCTTCTGGCGGATGGTTGCAACCAGCATGTGAATAGCTACTTTATTTTCGCCTCCCTGCGGTATGATAACATCGGCATAGCGCTTGGTAGGTTCAATAAACTGTATGTGCATTTCTTTTACCAATGTATAGCGATTAATTACCTGATTTGCTGTGCGGCCTCTTTCCTGCATATCACGTTCAATTATGCGCATAAGGCGGTCGTCAGGTTCGGCATCTACAAATACTTTAATGTCGCATAATTCGCGTATGCGCTTATCAGTAAAAAGTAAAATGCCTTCAATAATTATTACCTGCTTGGGTTCTATATTATTAGTGGTTTCATGGCGCACAGAGGTTATGTAATCATAAACAGGTTCCTGAATGGTTTTGCCTTTTCGCAGTTGCTGAATGTGCTTTACCAGCAAATCAAATTCAATACTATCGGGATGGTCAAAGTTTATAGCCTTTCGTTCTTCGGGAGTAATGTGGCTGCTGTCTTTATAATAACTGTCTTGCGAGAGTATTGCTACCTGCGCAGCAGAAAAAGAATTCATTACTTCTTTAACCACTGTTGTTTTGCCCGAGCCCGAGCCACCAACAATACCTATTATCAGCATAGAAAAAATTTTGCGCAAGATAATAAAAGTGTCGGGCAGGATGGCATTCTTACAGTTATCCAAGGGTGCTTTGCTCTACTGTGGTTCCGTTAGTCTTCCAAAAATTGATTATGTGGATATAACAGCAGCAACCTAAGGCGCTGTTGGGTTGGGTGCGGGTAAGGTGGTGTTTAAGTGGTAGGGGAAGGCTCCTCCGGAATTTTTATATTTTTAATGCTGCTGATACTTGAACCTCCATTTCAGGGATTTCCACTAAACTTGCAAAATGATTTCATTACCGGAACAGCGACCCGTAAAACAGATTTACAGCAATTATACTCCTGAAGATTTTAAAGTGTGGCACACCCTGTATGAGCGGCAGATGGAATTATTAAAGCCATTGGTATGCAAAGAATATCTAAGCGCAATTGATACCATAAAGTTCAACGCCAATGCCATTCCTGATTTTAATGAGATTGAAAAAATACTGAGAACTACAACAGGCTGGTGTTTGCAAACTGTACCTAATATCAGTCCGCAAAAAGAGTTTTTTGAATTTCTGGCGCAGAAAAAATTTACCGCTACCTGCTGGCTGCGCAGCATGGAGCAAATGGATTATCTGGAAGAGCCCGACATGTTTCATGATGTATTTGCGCATGTTCCTTTGCTCAGCAATCAGCAATACTGCAATTTTTTTAAAGGCATCAGCGAAATAGCACTTGAACATTTAACCAATCCCGAAGTAATTGAACTGCTTGGCCGCGTATATTGGTTTACGATTGAGTTCGGACTGATACGCGAAGATGGTGCACTTAAAATTTATGGTGCAGGAGTTATATCCTCTAAAGGCGAAACCATCAACTGCCTGAGCGACACAACCACTAAATATGATTTCAATATTTCAAAAATATTCGACACCCAATATCGCACCGATATTTTGCAGGACAAGTATTTTGTTATTGAATCCTTTGAGCAATTGTATCATTCACTGGATGAAATAAGAAGTGAATTAAAAAAGAGAGGTTTTAAGGCAACTTTATAATTTCAGTTTAGAGCGGATGTCTTTTAAAATCTCAGCATTCTCATAAGCATAATCATAACCGGGTTCGGTTGTTTGCCCTTCCGGAATATGTTGCTTTACAAAGGCACGTATTCTTATCCTTTGTTCTTCAGAATACCTGCCTCCTATAAGAACCAGGTCAACTTTTTTCAGCTGCTTCAGCTTTTCAATACCTTCTTCTTCGCTGAAGTTTCCGATTACCGTAAGGTTTTGAAATGTATTCTTCAACATGCTTACCACCTCATTCATCCTATGAGGATTTCCACCAAAAATAACCATCACAGGTGCATCGGTTTGGGGTGAAATAAATTCGCGTATCAGTATCATATAATTTAAGGTTTAAAGTTTTATTCCCCGTTGCATGGGCACCTCTACAAAAATAAGTTCAGCATCAGCATCGGATTTTAAATTTACAGTATCAGATTCGTAAACTCCTATGGCATCGCCTGCAATAAGTTTAGTGTTTTCAATTTCAACGCTGCCTGATACGCAGTGTATGTAAACACCATTGTTTTCCAAATTCATTTTGTAGGTTAGCTCATTTCCTTCTTCAAGCATTGAAACACTAAAAAATGCATCCTGATTAATAAGAGCAGAACCATTGCGCATGTCAGACGAAAGAGCAAGCAATACTTTGTTGCGTTTCATTTCGGGTTCATACCTGAATTGTTCGTGCCTTGGTTTTACATTCAGTTTTTTGGGATAAACCCAAATCTGAAAACTGTGGAAAACATTTTTTTGCGAAGCATTATACTCGCTATGCATAATACCGGTTCCCGCACTCATCGTTTGCACAGTGTTTTGATTGACAATACCCTCACTACCGATATCATCACGATGAGCCTGTTCACCTTCAATAACAATAGTGCTTATTTCCATATTATGATGTGGATGCATGCCAAAACCCTGGCCTGCATCCACTACATCGTCAGCAAAGCCAC
>SXHM01000047.1 GCA_005773695.1 Bacteroidota bacterium | reverse complement strand
TGCTATCTTTGAAATTTTATAGCCGTAATTATTTAGTAATGAAATGTTCAGCAATTTTTTCAATTGCTCGTCATTATAATACCTGAAATTAGTTTCAGTTCTGCTTGGTTCAATTAAATTGAAACGCTTTTCCCAAATCCGTATCGTATGAGCTTTTACTCCGGAGAGTTTTTCAAGATCATTTATAGAGTAGTTACCCATTGTGCTATTATTTCAGCAATAATACAAACAAATGAGGAGAATGTTTTAATCGTTATGATATTTACTGCAGATTTCCGACAAAATATACTTAAAGCATAGAGAAAAAAGAATTGCATATTTGCCGAAAATAATTTCAAATGCGAATTATACTTTTTATTTCTGTTTTACTGCTTAGCTCCTGCATTTCATATAAACCGGTTATGATTACGGGAATAAAAGATGTGAAAACCGCCAACATTTCGGGCGAAAAAGTAGAACTAGCCTTTAATCTTGAAATAGACAACCCCAATGGTTTTAAAATTGTTTTGAACCAATACGATATGGATGTTATGCTGAATGACAAAGGTTTAGGCAAAACAAGTTCAAGTGAAAAGATTGTGATAAAACGGAAATCAAAAGCATCTCACCCTTTTAAATTAAGCGCGAGCTACAAAGATTTTATAGGCGCAACTGTAAGTGGATTGGGTGCTCTGCTAAACAAAGAACCTGTTACCTTTAAAGTGAAAGGTGCTATTAAGGGTAGAATTTGGTGGTTCAAAAAAACTATTCCCATAGAAACCACACAGAAAATCAAGTTATAGCAGAGGTTTCCTGCATTGTTGTTAATCGAAAAAATGCACTTATTTGCATTTACCCCTTGACTTTTGTCGAAGGATAACTTATATTTGTATATTAATTACTAACATTCATCTACAAAAAGATGGTTTTGCTGAAAGGATATGCCCTCCTCAGGCAGAAAGAAAAAATATATAAATGGATAACTCATTTGATACAAGTTCATCAAGCGGCATGAAAGTTCCTTATTCAGTAGACGAAAAAGATTTTTTTGAAATTCGAAAAGATATTATCCGCGAAAGCCTCTCGGATATTTATGACAAGACTTTCAATTTTGAAACCATTGCAACTATTAAAGGGGTGGATTATCTAAACGATGCACATGCGCTAACGGCAGAGACTTCTGGCAGTTCATTACTGCGGTGTTTTAAGCCTGTTACCTGGATTATTGCCAGTCCGTATTCATCTTCTGAGTTGGCAGAAATTTCGGAAATAGTGGAAGAAAAAGTAAACTCCATTATTTGCCTTGGCGAAAATGTAAACGAAATTTATAACGCGTTTGAAACTGCAAAAGCACAGTTGTTTATTAATGCTGAAAACATGGAAGAAGCAGTAAAAATAGCTGCTTCTATTTCAAAACCTGGTGATATGGTGTTGTTTTCACCGGCATCTGATAATGTTGAAAAAAACGCAGGTAAAGAGTTTAACAGGGCGGTAAGGGAATTGAAAAAAGTTTAAAGCCCTTAGCAAGTTACCTATGCTCACTGAGACTTAAACCGCTCAGAGTAACAAACATCCTAATATTTTACACATACATTTTTAGGTTCTGTAAAAAAGCGAAGGGCTTCCCAGCCGCCTTCGCGGCCAACGCCTGAACTTTTCATGCCGCCAAAAGGGGTGCGCAGATCACGAACCAGCCAACAGTTAATCCACACGATACCGCTTTTGAGTTGGGTGGCAACACGGTGTGCTTTACCTACATTCTCAGTCCAGATGGTGGCGGCTAAACCAAACTCTGTAGCATTAGCGAGTTGCAGGGCCTCTTCTACGGTTTCAAAAGCCTGGAGCGTAACTACAGGACCAAAAATCTCTTCCATGTTGGTGCGGCAGTTCTGGGGCAGACCTTCTAGTATGGTTGGTTCTATATAATAGCCGTTTTCAAAGCCTTCTACTATTTTGCGTTTACCTCCGCAAAGGATTTTTCCGCCTTCTTGCTGAGCTAAATCTATGTAGGAAAGCACTTTGTTCATGTGCTGTTCCGAAACGATGGCGCCCAACTTTACGTTGTCATCAGCGGGGTTACCCACCGTCATTTTTAAGGTGCGCTTTACCAGTTCATCGCAAAATTTTTCATACAGCGGTTTTTCAATCAGTATGCGCGAACCGCAGAGACAGATTTCGCCTTGGTTGGAGAAGGATGAATTGAGGGTAGTTTTTATGGCTTCCTCAAAATCGCAGTCGGCAAAAATGATGTTGGGGTTTTTGCCGCCCAATTCAAGCGATAGTTTTTTGAACATCGGGGCAGCGGTTCGCGCTATTTCAGCGCCTGTTTTGGTGCCGCCTGTGAAAGAGATTAAGGGAATATCGGGGTGCGCGGTAATGGCTGCACCTACTTTGTGTCCGTAGCCATGCACGATGTTGAGCACTCCGGGAGGCAAACCGGCTTTGATGCAGATTTCACTAAGCAAGTAGGCCGTCATGGGTGTTATTTCTGATGGTTTGGCTACTACGGTGTTTCCGGCTGCAAGGGCGGGGGCTATTTTCCAGCTGAAGAGATAGAGCGGCAAATTCCAGGGCGATATGCAGCCTGCAACGCCAACAGGCTGCCTTAATGTATAATTGATAAAACCTTCTTCCATGCGGTGGCTTTCACTGGCATGGTGCAGAATGGCGGTGGCATAAAAATGAAAATTGCTGGCGGCACGGGGTATATCTACGCGCTTGGCCAGCCACACGGGTTTGCCGTTGTCTATGGATTCGGCTTGGGCAAGGGTGTCAAGGTTATCGGTAATCAGTTGAGCAATTTTTAATAAAATCTCGCTGCGCTTGGCTGCGGGGGTGGCGCTCCAGGCGGGAAAGGCGGCAGTGGCAGCAGCAGTAGCAGCGGCTACATCTCTCTCATCTGAATCGGGAATGAAGGAATATACTTTTCCCGTTGAGGGGTTGTAGTTATCAATGTAGCTGTTGCTTTGGGGGGCTACAAGTGTGCCGTTGATGTAGTTGAGGAGGTGTTGCATGGGTGGCAAAGGTAGAAGGTTTTTTTACCGCTAAGTTTTTTTACCACTAAGGGCACTAAGAGCACGAAGTTTTTTTACCGCTAAGACGCTAAGGCGCAAAGGAATTGTTACACAGAGGAAGAAGGAGGCAGCACAGAGGACACGGAGATTGTGTCACCCTGAGCGTAGTCGAAGGGGCAATTATTATGGCGGTTCGACTACGCTCACCGTGACAGACTGCCTAACTGACAACCGATTACCGATTACCGCTTCTCGCTTTCACACAAGCTCGCTCAAATGTTCACTGAACATTTGACGTGCTCGAAGTGACAGACTGCTTACTGATAGCACTCCAATACTTATCCCTTTCCGCTTTTACCTGTTCCAGTTCTTTTTCAAGGGTGGTAATTTTTTCTTTCATCATTTTTTCGCGTTGGGTAATGCGTTTGTGTTCGGGCAGCAGGTCAAGGTAATACTCAAACAGGTTTACGTGAAGTATATCGGTTAATTCAAGTAGTAAAGAGGCTTTCGGGTCGCCTTTCTTCAGTATTTTGTTGTAATAGGTTTGGCTTTTGCCGGTTTTAAATGCCAGCTTGCGCAGCGAAGTGCCTTTTACTTTTGCCCATCCTTTTATAATGGTAAGCATATCGGGTAGTTGGGGCTGTTTAGTGGTGGTCATGGTTAGGTGATGTTTGGAGTTATGATTTAGAGATTCCTCCCTGCGGTCGGAATGACAGGCATTGTTATACTACTTATGGAGGAGAGGTGGGGGGGGGGG
>SXHM01000046.1 GCA_005773695.1 Bacteroidota bacterium | reverse complement strand
TGACATCGAAAAGAAATTATTTATCAAAGTTCGTCCGCTCAGTTTGCCCATCGGTATGGGACAGGATTTCAAAGGTGTTTACACCATCTGGGAAAAAACGCTGAACCTTTTCAATCCCCACGGCAAACAGAAAGACGAAGAAACCATCCGCATCACCGATATCAATAGTCCTGAATTAGAAAGTCAGATTGGTGAAAAAGCTGCTGCAAAACTGCGCGAAGATTCAGAATTAGTAGAAGGTGTTTATCCTGAGTTTAAAGTCAGCGATTATTTAGCCGGAGATATTTCACCTGTTTTCTTCGGTAGCGCCATCAATAATTTTGGTGTGCGCGAGTTGCTGGACTGCTTTATTGAAATAGCACCATCACCAGTTGGCCGCACCACCGAAGAGCGTGCCGTTGCCCCCGATGAAGATAAGTTCAGCGGATTTATTTTTAAAATCCATGCTAACATGGATCCTAATCACCGCAATCGTATTGCCTTTGTTCGGGTGTGTTCAGGTAAGTTTCAGCGCAGTAAAAATTACTTGCATGTAAGGTTGGCTAAACAATTACGTTTCTCTTCTCCAACATCTTTCATGGCTGATAAGAAAGAAATCATAGACGAAGCATTTCCGGGTGATATTGTTGGTCTGCCCGATAGCGGCAATTTCAAAATCGGTGATACATTGACAGAAGGAGAGCAATTACACTTCAAAGGAATTCCAAGTTTCTCCCCCGAGCTTTTCCGTTATGTGGAGAATTCAGACCCGATGAAAAGCAAGCAGCTTGCAAAAGGGTTGGAGCAACTGATGGATGAAGGTGTGGCACAACTTTTCACCAGCAAATGGAATGGCAGAAAAATAATTGGGACAGTAGGTGCGTTACAGTTTGAGGTAATTCAATTCCGCTTGCTGCATGAGTATAGCGCATCATGTCGCTATCAACCTATCAACCTGCACAAAGCATGCTGGATAAGCAGTGAAGATAAAAATGCCTTAGCTCTTTTTATGGAACGAAAAGGTGATCACATCAGCGAGGACAAAGATGGCAACCCTGTATTTCTTGCCGACTCAGCCTGGGGATTGCAGATGGCAAAAGAACAGTATCCTAAGATTGAATTTAATTTTACGAGCGAAGGTAATTTCGGAGCGAAACGTTAATTCTGTTTCATTTCTTTTTTCTCCTGAATTTTCTCCAGCAGTCTGCGTTTAAAGCCTTCTTCTGCTTTATATAATTGAGCTACTTTTTTTATGGACAATACTGCTTTAAATTGGGCAACATATTTTTTGTGGATGTCTAATTCTTTTTGACGGCTTGCCATTTCATCGTTAATTAATTTTTCAATTTCCGCATCAGGCATGGTTTCGAAATTCATTTTTGCGCTCTCACGGGCTAAGTGGCGCTCTTTTCTCAACGCTTCAATCTCATTATTCATTTGGTTATAAACCGGCCAGAATTTCTGAGCCTCTTCAGGTGTTAACGCCATTTCCTGTGTAATAAAACCAATTTTCATGGCCTCTACTTTTTCTTTCTTCTCCTCGTGTTTTGGGCCGGGTTGAGCAATAGAAATCGCAGTAAAACAAAGTGCGGCAAAGAAAGTGAGCATAGCAGTTTTCATAATTTTCATGTGTTTATTTATAGTTCGTTTATTAAATCCAAATCAATATCGTTTTCAACTAAGTAGTTAATAATTACATCACTTGAAATCTCTTCTTCATTAAGTATTTCGGTTTCATTCAGTGCTTCAATTTCAATCGCATCAATAAGCACTTCTTCATCGATGCTTTCAATCTTTTCGTTTGAAACAACTTCTGCAATATCATTTTGTGTTAATGGTTTGCCTTCTTTAAGAAACCTGAAACCAATAACGCAGATGGCTGTGATTAAAGCAGCAGCTATAGCATAACGCGGCTGAAATAGTGTAATGATAATTCCACGTTTTTTTACCGGAGTAATACTTGGCTGTTCATATTTTATTCGCTCATTAAGTTTGCGGTTAAACTCTTCAAAATAACCTTCCGGTTCTTTAAAATCTATTGGCGATTGTTTAAGTTTTGAAAGTATCGGACTTTCATACTCCAGTTTGCCATCATCAAATTCCATATCGTTATTTGTTTTGCTCATTTGTAACTATGATTTATCTGGTATGAAAAGGTTTAATCGATGGCAATAAAATGTTCAATTTTTTTTACTGCATGGTGGTATGATGCTTTCAGGGCGCCTACCGAAGTCTCAAGCACCACGCTCATTTCCTCATATTTCATGGCATCAAAGTATTTCATATTAAAAACAAGCCTCTGTTTTTCGGGAAGTGTTAAAATTGCTTTTTGAAGCTTACGTTGAATTTCTTCGCCTGTGTAGTTTTTTTCGCTGTCAACTTTTTCGTGCAGCCCGTATTCCACCTCGTTAATGGAAATGGTGCTATTGTTTTTCTTCTTGTTCAGAAAAGTCAGGCATTCATTGGTGGCAATGCGATACAACCAGGTAAATAGCTGTGCATCTTCACGAAAATTGTCAAGGCTTTTCCAAACTTTTATAAATGTGTTTTGCAGAATATCATCCGTATCGTCATGGTCAATAACCATTTTTCGGATGTGCCAGTAAAGTCTTTTCTGGTATTTACTGAGTATTTGATTGAAAGCACTCTCCCTACTTTCGGGATTTCGGAACTTTGAGAGTAATTCTTTGTCTTCTGTTTCCATGTCTCAGAATTTATGTTGAAGGAAACAAAAGTGTCAGCCTCAGAACTGCATGCAAATGAACACAGGCTAATTTCCCTTTCTTGAGATTACCTTTTCGGCTGCCTCAACAATATTAGGAGTATCAAGCCCGTATTTTTTCAGCAATTGTTCCGGAGTTCCGCTTTCGCCAAAACTATCGTTAACCGCTACCATTTCAATGGGAGCCGGAAAATGCTGAGCAAGGACTTGCGCAATACTGTCTCCAAGTCCTCCGTTCATTTGATGTTCTTCTGCTGTTACCACACTTTTTGTTTTCCTGACTGATGCTATGACAGCCTCCTCATCCAAAGGTTTAATCGTGTGTATATTTATTATTTCTGCGCTTATTCCTTTTTCGTCTAAAATCTTTTTTGCTTCCAGTGCTTTCCAAACCAAGTGGCCTGTTGCAAAGATGGTAACATCAGTTCCGTCAAAGAACTTTAATGCTTTGCCAAACACAAACGGGTATTGACCGCCTGTGAAATTGGGAACTTTTGGTCGGCCAAAACGCAGGTAAACCGGTCCGTGAGTATCAGCAATGGCAATGGTTGCATCTTTTGTCTGGTTATAATCACATGGATTAACAACAGCCATTCCCGGAAGCATTTTCATCATGCCGATGTCTTCCAATATTTGGTGGGTTGCACCGTCTTCACCCAACGTAAGGCCTGCGTGTGAAGCACAGATTTTTACATTCTTATCTGAATAAGCAACGGACTGACGGATTTGGTCATAAACTCTGCCTGTTGAGAAGTTGGCAAACGTTCCTGTGAACGGAATTTTTCCACCAATGGTTAAGCCCGCAGCAATGCCAATCATGTTGGCTTCTGCAATTCCCACCTGGAAAAAGCGGTCAGGAAACTCTTTCTTGAAAGCATCCATTTTCAAGGAGCCGGTAAGGTCGGCACAAAGCGCAACAACATTTTTATTTTTCCTGCCTAGTTCATGCAAACCTGCACCAAAACCGCTGCGTGTGTCTTTGTCTTCTGATACTTTTTCAATGCTCATAGATAGTGTTTTTTCCATGTTAGTAGAGTTTTACAACTTCCGAACTTCCTGAAGTTATAGTGAATGATTTTTCAAGTG
>SXHM01000045.1 GCA_005773695.1 Bacteroidota bacterium | reverse complement strand
TAACACAACCTGTTCCATAAGTGTTCTTTGCCATACCGGGCTCAAAGCAATGTTGTCCGAATAGGGCTGCCTGTTGGTCGCCCGCAATACCTGCAACAGGAATAGCGATGTTGTCGAACAATTTTGTTTCGCCATATACGCAGGACGAATCTTTTACTTTCGGCAACATTGATTCAGGAATACCCAGTTCTTTCAACAGTTTTTTATCCCATTCTTTTTTCACGATGTTATAAACCAACGTGCGTGAAGCATTAGAGTAATCTGTAACATGAATTTTACCACCTGTGAGGTTCCAAAGCAGCCATGTATCAATAGTTCCGAAAAGCAATTCGCCTTTTGCTGCCTTTTCTTTTGCACCTTTTACATTGTCTAAAATCCATTTCACTTTGGTACCTGAGAAATAAGCATCAATCACCAATCCGGTATTTTCTTTCACATATTTCTCCAATCCTTTTTTCTTCAATGCATCGCAGATAGAAGCTGTTCTTCTGTCCTGCCAGACAATGGCATTGTAAACAGGTTTGCCTGTTTTTTTATCCCATACCACAGTAGTTTCGCGTTGGTTGGTAATTCCTATTGCAGCAATTTCATTGATATAAATTCCTGCAGATTTTATCAGCTCGCGCGCAGTTTCCATTTGTGTTTGCCATATTTCCATCGGGTCGTGTTCTACCCAACCCGACTGAGGAAAAATTTGGCGGAATTCTTTCTGAGCAACATTTTTAATGTTGCAATCTTTGTCAAACAAAATAGCTCTTGAGCTGGTGGTACCTTGGTCAAGGGCGAGGATGTATTTTTTAGTCATATACTTTATTAAGGTTTAACTATTTGATGGTTTTGTAATCTTGAATTCCACAAAATAAATGCAACTGAAGAAAGAAACGCAACGTGCGTAAGAACTAATTGCAGAGTGAAATTAATTGGCAAAAGAAAAATTACAAGTGGAAAAATAAGCAGTCGGATATTCTCTACGATAAAAGTCCATCGCTTATTTTCAAACATAGTGGCCATAACGGTAAGTGTGAGAAGTAAATAAAAAGCTGCACTGAAATTTTTCCAAAAAGGCATCTGCTTTTCAACTGCAAGATATGTTACAACAACCACAGTAAGAATTGCAAACTGCACCAATACATATTTGTTAATTGCGGGATTGTAAACAAAATCAAATTTCTTGTAAGTTTTGTTATCTACTTTTTGCGGAAATTCTGTTCCACCTAATTCATCAGGCTTCCAGCCGGGATGTTTGAAAAACAATTTTACTTTATCCCTGAAGCGTGGAAATGGATTTCCGATTTTCACTAAATCAAAAAAGTAGTGGATGTTTGTCCAAGCAGGATTCCAGCTATTTACCGGAGAAGTAATTCCGTAAACCACTTCTTCATTTTCTTCTTCAAACGTTCCGAAAATTCGGTCCCAGATGATAAACATTCCTGCGTAATTTTTATCAATGTATTGGGGATTGCGACCGTGATGCACCCGATGGTGTGAAGGGGTGTTCAGAAACAATTCTATAAAACCAAGCTTGCCAATAAACTTGGTGTGAATCCAAAACTGGAAAAGAATATCAATGCCTGCAACGATTAACAGCAACTCAGGTTTGAACCCCAACCAGGCCAAAGGAAGAAACATAAAAAAAGTCATTGCAGAAAAAAACCAGGGCTGACGCAAAGCAACAGTTAGGTTATATTCTTCGCTGGAATGATGAACAATATGTCCGCCCCAACCAATATTTATTTCGTGACCGAAACGATGTGCCCAATAAAAAATAAAATCGAAGGCAAAGAGCAATACCAATCCGGTAAAGAGATTAGAAGGCATATCGTAAATACGGTATTTGTAAACAAATGCATAAAGCATCAGCATAAACGCTCGTGTAAATACGCTAATCACCTGCTCTCCAATTCCGATATTCAGATTGGCAATGGAATCATTTAAGCGAAAAGCATTCCCTTTGTTCTTTTTGTCAACCAGCACCTCAATGCCAATAAGCAAAAGGAAAAACGGAATAGCAAAAATGATGTAATTGATATTCATCTTACTTTATTTTCACTTGTAAAAATACGGGTTGATGATCTGAATATTTGAATTTCAAATCAACATTTTTCAATTGTAACACTTCCAGGTTTGGCGAAATAAGATAATAGTCAATCACGGTTCTGTCTGTTTTTTCTGCATCAAATGGAAACAACAAACTGCGGTTAGTCGGCACCGAGTTATCGTAAGCCCATTTCCAGCCGGCAGGCATAAATGCTATATCAATATTGGCATTTTCAGCAATATCAATATCCGATTTCCAGAATGTTTTTGCATCAAAACCGGGAGCACATTGATTCCAATCGCCACCAACAACTACATAATTTCCTTTCTCAAACTCTTTCACCACAAAATCACGCAGCATTTCCATTTCGCGCTTTTTAAGTTCGCCTGTTTTGTCGTAAGCAGAGTTGTGTGTGTTGATAGCAAGAAACTCTTTTCCGTTTGCAAGCGCAATGCGATGAACCAGAAAACATCTGTCTAAAAAATAAATACTGGTAGGCCACGAAAAATTAGAATCGTAACCATAACGCGTTGCATTTGTTGGTTTGAATTTAGAAAATGAAGCGAGACCCGCAACTACTTTTCCCATAGGATTTGTATAAGGAACGGGGACAAATTTAACATCGTAATTTACAGCAAACGAGTAAGTATAATTTGGAAGTTGTTGCGAAAGTCCCCACAACTCATTGATGCGATAGCTTCTGCGCGCCAAGGTATCCACTTCCTGAAAAAAGAAAAAGTCAACACTGTCGTTTGATTTTGCGAATTGGTAAATTCCGTTTAAATAGTTGTCCACATCTTCTTCTGCAGAAACAACCATTTTACCTCCATCATAAAAAAAATCTGCCTTCTCTCCCAACCCACCGTAACCAATGTTCCAGTTAATAAATGAGAAAATGCTGTCGGGCTGGGCTGTTGCATTTCCTCTTACTTGAAGTGATATTTCTTTCTCCGGTTTAAAATCGGTAATGGTTCCGAAAAGCAGATTGCCGGCTATCCACATTACGCCAAGCACAACAAACATTAATACAAGTTTCAGAATTTTTTTCAGGATTTCCATACGAGTTATTATTTAAAAACCGTCATGCTGAAATTGTTTCAGCATCTTTATTCAAGTCCCTGAAATAAGTTCATGGTGACGAGATGCGTTTCAAAGGTAGATATTTTTCATTCTGATTAATGTGCAGGAAAAACTACTTTTGTTCTCCCTCAAAAACACAAACTATGAAACATCAGGACTTAAAGTGGACAGCATCTGACGGTGTTGAAATTTATGGACAATGCTGGTTAAATGATTCAAAACCAAAAGCTGTTATTTGTATTGTTCACGGAATGGGTGAGCACAGCGGGCGATATGCTCACGTTGCTGAATATCTTGTTAATGCTGGCTATTCAGTGATTGCATATGACCACAGAGGGCATGGTAAATCGGGAGGAAGTCGCGGGCATACACCTTCTTATGATTTGTTGCTGGATGGTATTTCTGATTTATTGAAACAGGCAGAAAAAATTGCTCCCGGAAGTAAGAAATTTATTTACGGACACAGTATGGGGGGTAATGTAGTTTTGAATTATGCACTACACAGAAAACCTGAAATTGCTGGCGTTATTGCTTCATCGCCCTGGCTGAAGTTGGCGTTTGAACCACCAAAATTTGAAGTTACTTTGGGACGATTTGTAAACAATATTTTTCCGGGATTTACACAAAGCTCTAAATTGGATTCATCTGCAATTTCGCGCGACAAAAAAGTTGTAGAGGCTTATGATAATGATCCGCTTGTTCACGATAAGATTTCTGCTCGCTTTTTTGTGGAGACCTATGCAGCAGGCAACTGGGCATTAGAACATGCTTCGGAATTTAAATTGCCCTTACTTATTTTTCACGGAACGGAAGACCGATTGACTTCACCTGAAGGTTCAAAAGAATTTGCTGGAAAAGTAAAAGAGAACTGTACGTTTAAATTATGGAACGGCTTGTATCACGAAACACACAACGAACCGGAAAAAGAAGACGTGTTGAAGTACATTGCAACCTGGCTTGACGGCAGTTTGCAGTAATTTTTACTTTGTCATTAACAGCATTCCCACTTCCTTTTCAGAAAGCTGACGCCAGTAACCGCGTTGTAAATCTTTTTTGGTCAGTCCTGCAAAGGTAACGCGGTCGAGTTTAATAACATTATAACCGAGTTTTTCGAAAATTCTGCGCACAATACGGTTTCTGCCGCTGTGGATTTCAATACCTACTTCTTTACGACCGGCACCTTCAACAAATTCAATGGCATCTACTTCTGCTATTCCGTCTTCCAGTTCAATGCCGCTTTGTATGCTTTTCATATCGGCAAGACTCAGGTTCTGGTCAAGTGTAACATGATACATTTTTTTTGCCCCATGCGATGGATGCGTGAGGCGTTTTGCTACTTCACCATCGTTGGTAAAGAGCAGCAAACCTGTTGTCATTCTATCCAATCTGCCAACCGGGTAAACTCGCTCTTTGCAGGCTCCTTCAATAAGGTGCATCACCGTTCTGCGTTCCTGCGGGTCTTTGCTGGTAGTGATGTAATCTTTGGGTTTATTAAGAAGAATGTAAACTGATTTTTCTTTTCGGAGAATAGCTCCACCGAATTTCACTTCATCACCCGGAGTAATTTTGTAGCCTAATTCTGTAATTACTTTTCCGTTTACGGTTACTACCCCGCTTTCAATCAATTTATCAGCTTCGCGTCTTGATGATACACCTGCGTTCGCAAGATATTTATTAAGACGAATTAAATCGGAAGGTGCTTTTTCAACTTGCTTTCCAAAGTTACCTTTTGTGAATTTTTTCTTGCTTTGATATTTCTTTTTGGCATCATAAGGACGACCATAAGATGGAGTTTTTGGTTTGTCATCCGATGCACCAAAATCTTCAATATCATCTTTGCGGGGAGAGCGCTTTCTCCACTGGTCTGATTCTTTTCTCGGTGAAAAAGGGCGGTCGTTTTTAGGTTTAAAATAGCCTCCGCGTTTATCGTCATCGCGTTTAAACGTTCTTTTTCCTGCTGGCTTATCAAATGATTTTTTGAAGGGCTTATCACCAAAACGGGATTTGGGTTTATCGGATGATTTACCTGCCTCTTTTGGCTCATCGGAATCTGAACGGTTTTTCCATGCATCAAATTCTTTTCGGCTAGTGGGTTTGTCGGTTCCGCGCCCGAAAGGTTTTTTGTTGAACGGTTTTCCGTCACCGCGTTTATCGTTACTGCTGCTGCCGCCCGGCTTTCCCGGTCTAAAGAATTTTGACATGATTTTTATTTAAGGAGCGCAAAGATAGGAGAATAACCCGGGGACTAATTCATACTTCTGTATAAAGGAAAATCATACGCTTTAAAATTCACATGATTAAACAAAGAAGGGACATAATATATGTCCCTTCTTAAAATATGAAAAGGAATGATTATTTATTTTACAACAAATTTTCCTGTGTTTAAAGTTGCTTTATTTTCAGTAATAACCTGATATAGATAAAGTCCTTTAGCAAAGGAAGAAATGTTTATTCTGTTTATCTTTTCTTCTAAATTATATTGTGCTATTCTTTTGCCTGTAATATCAAAAATGAGGATTTTAGAGTCATTAATTCCTGACATGTCAACAAACAGATTTTCAGAAACCGGGTTTGGATAAACCTCTATTCTCTCTCCTGAAGGAGCATCATTAATACCAACTGAAGGATTATAAACTAATCCTAAATCATCAATCCAAAGTTGATTATTAATTTCTGCTTCTCCTGAGATACAAATAACTTGCATGGTATCCGGATCCCCTGCCAATAGATAATTAAATTCTTTC
>SXHM01000044.1 GCA_005773695.1 Bacteroidota bacterium | reverse complement strand
ATCGGAGAGATCCATATCCTTTGGCAAATGTATTGACCTGTTCGGAAACCCTGTAGATAATGAAGGAAACAGCATTGGAAAGAATAATGAAAAAATAGATATCAGCCGTTATTTTATGACCAACGGTGCTTTTACCCGCGATGCCCAACGCGATGCCGAATACACTAAAATGCTGGGCGATGAAATTGTAAAACGTTTTCACTCGGAGAGCCGCGTACTTGCAAGTTATGTAGTTGCATATGCAGCATTTGAGCTTATCCGTAAGCGTTATAAAAAACTGGATATCTATTCTGTTCTGCGCTTGCCCGTTGAAGACCAGAAACTGACGTATCTTGAATTCACCAATGCAGTTTCGCGCCTGCTTGACCACCTGCGCGAAATGGCATCTAACGGAGAAATTCATTTGTATCACGAACTGGAAATACCCGAAATTGATACCATCATTGAAACAGGATTGAAAAACCTGGGAATGTATGATGCCAAACGCCCGCTGTATAAATCGAAAGACGGCTTTATTATGTCTGAAGATTTTAATCTTTTATTTTTTTACCACAATCGCTTAGAAGGATATGGACTCGCAAAATACATCTGATAAACTGCCTGTTGGGGTAATTGGTGCTGGTGTATTTGGCACAGCCGTAGCCAACCTGTTGGCCGAAAACCGCGATGTAATTCTTTACAGCCGCAGACCGGAAGTTGCCGATAACATTCTGGTAAAGCGCATGAACCGCGGACAAAAGATAAACGAGCGCATACAACCCACCAGCAGCATTGAAGAAATAACATCGCGCTGCACACTTATTTTTCCGGTGGTTTCTTCGTCCAGTTTCAGGGAAATGATCAGAACGTTCTCACCTTTTCTGCGACCCGACCATATATTAATTCATGGCACAAAAGGATTGGATGTGCGCCTTAAAGAAGGCGAAACGCTTACCGAAAAATCACAAATCAACCGCAAAATTATACGCACCATGAGCGAGATTATTTTGCAGGAAACAGAAGTAATGCGCGTAGGTTGCCTTGCAGGACCTAACCTGGCGAGCGAAATAGCATTGGGACAACCTGCGGCATCGGTAGTGGCAAGCCGCTTTGACGAAGTGATACGTGAGGGACAACGCGCGCTGCGCAGCAAACGCTTTCAGGTGTTCGGCAATCATGATATTACAGGTGTGGAACTGGCGGGAGTATTGAAAAACGTAATAGCCATTGCATCAGGTGCGCTAAGCGGATTAGGCTATGGTGAAAACGCACGTGCATTGTTAATCAGCCGCGGAATGGTAGAGATGGTTCACATCGGGAAACTGATGGGTGGTGAGCCCAAAGCCTTTTTCGGGTTGGCAGGTGTGGGTGATTTAATTGCCACCTGCTCGAGCGAAAAGAGCCGTAACTTCTCTGTAGGTTTCCGATTAGCAAAAGGCGAAAAGATTGAAGATATTCTGCGCAGCATGGACGAAGTTGCTGAGGGTGTAAACACCGTAAGGGTTACCCATGCTTTTATTCATGGAGCCAAAACCCGCGCTCCTATGACCGAGACTATTTACAAATGTCTGTTTGGCTCAATGACGGTGAAAGAGGGAGTTGATTACCTCATGAACCTCCCTCTTGGCACCGATCTGGATTATTTTTCGTGATTATTACCTCAACACAAAATTAATAGGCATACGGTAACGCACGGACACCGTTTGTCCGCGATAAATTCCCGGCTTCCATTCAGGCATAAGGCTTATTACCCGTTGCGCCTCTTTTGCAAGATTGGGGCCATGTTTTACACCTCTTTCTATAACAACATCTTTTATTTTGCCGGCTTTATCCACAGTAAAACTCACATACACGGTTCCTGTGATTCCATTCTCTTTTTCCTGAGCGGGGTATTTTGTTTTGTTGGAGATGAACTCATACATCTTGCTTTCTCCTCCGGGAAACTCGGGACTTACATCCACAAAATCTAACACTTTTTCAACCGTATCAATGGCTACTATACCTTTTCCTTTTGTTGGAGTTTCGGGTATGGTTTCAGTGTCAACCGAATCCACTCCGTCCACTCTTCCTGGTTTAATTTCTTCCTGTGTTGCCGTTTTTTCTTCAATCTTTTCTTTGTCATCGCTGACTACGGGTGCGGTAAATTCCGTTCCTTTTGGAGGAGGAGGTGTTTTCATGGGTTCTACTTTTACCGGAGGCGTTTCTAAAGGCTTTAACTCAACTGGCGTTATGATTTCTATGGGTGTGTTGTTTACAGGAACAATAACCTCCACAATCTTTGTTGACAGATAACTCGATAGCTTCAAACCTGCAACTCCCAGCACAATGACCGACACAGTAACAAAAAGCGAAAAAAACATAGTGCGCGGATATTCCCTGCGTATGAAATAGGCTCCATAGGCTTGGTTACGGTGTTCAAAAACAATGTTGTTGCGCACGTTTGAAACAACATTACCCCACTCGCTGATTAAATTGATTTTCATGGTTTCTTTGTTTTTTGAGATTAATAAATGGTGAGACCTTATTAGTAGAACGCAGTTTTTTATACTTTATTGTGTTCTCCGTTTATAAGATGAATAGGAAGCGGTAATTCCATAAATGATTTATGGAAATAAGATTTGACGGTATTATAAATGAAAAGCCGTTAAATAGAGAATGGAGGAGTTTAACACAGATCTTCAGAGAGAAAAATAAAAACTCTATGAGCCTCTGTGCATGCTCAGGTTTTCCTCTGTGAAAGGATTTAACTTCAACGCCTCCTGAACTCCGAACACACCACCCCCGCAGCAACCGCAGCATTCAGCGATTCGGCAACACCGGATGAGAAAGAAGGAATAAGAAGTTTAGTATTAATCATCGCAAGCAACTCAGGCGACACACCGTGACTTTCGTTGCCAATAATAATCAGTCCGTTTGATGATAAGGTTGTTTTATAAATATCAGTTCCGTCAAGAGAGGTAGCAAAAACAGGAACATCAGCTTTGTGATATTCTTCAACTATTTTTTTAAGGTCGGCATATACAACATTAGTTCTGAATAAGGCACCCATGCTAGCCTGCACTGCTTTCGGATTCCAGGCATCGGTGGTGTTGGGTGAGCAAATGATGGAATCAATACCAAACCATGCAGCCGTGCGGATAATGGTGCCCAGATTTCCGGGGTCGTTGATGGTATCTAAAGCAAGAATAAGTCTGGTATTAAACTGATGAAAAGCATATGAAGGTTTTGGAATAGAAGCAACGGCCAAAACACTATTAGTTGTATCGAGATTGCTTATCTTCTGCAACTGCTGTTCGATAATAATTTTAGGTTCGGGGTGCTTATCACTTCGAGTGTTGTCAAGAAGCAATACTAATTCCGGTTTGTATTCTTCCAAACAATAGAGGGCATCTACCTTGTAAGGCGATGAGAGCAGCTCCTTCACCACTTTCACGCCTTCAACAATGAACTGTTGATGTTCAGTGCGGAATTTCTTCTGCTTCAACGAAACGATGTGTTTAATTTGTGAATTGGTTAGCACAGCGCAAAGCTATACTTTTGGGCTGATTGTTGTTTGGGAATCGGTTAAGGATTATAAGTTATGAGTTATAAGAAATTGAAAAATAATTCTCTTCTGCGTCCTGCTTCATATTTCTTGCTTCTTGCTTCTTATTTGCTGCTGGCTTCCTGCGGAGCCACCCGCAAACTCAACGACAAAGAGTTTCTGCTGGTAAAAAACAAAATTGAGGTCGACAGCGGAAAAGTAAATAAAGAAGAACTTACCAAATACATCCGTCAGAAACCCAACCGGAAAATTTTAGGTTTTGTACGTTTTCACCTTTGGGTTTATAATCTTGTTGATTTGGATAAAGTAGAAGCCCGCAAAAAAGAACTGAAAGAAAAACGTGATGTAAAAAATCAAAAACGGGTTGCCAGAAATAAAGAACCAAAAGATGCCCGGAGAAGTTTTGGCGAGTGGTTACTGGGTATAGGAGAAGCTCCGGTATTATTAGATTCTATTCTTACACAAAGCACACACAAACAATTTGAAAAATACCTTAAAAACAAAGGATATTTCAATGCCGAAATAGCCGACAGCGTTGAATTTAAACGCAAAAAAGCAATTGTTACGTATTACATAAAACCACATCTTCCCTATACGGTAAAAAACATTGTTTACTCCATTTATAATCCTGAGCTAAACCGAATAATAGCCAGTGCTGATAAAATAAACACACTCCTTAAGCCCGGAATGAATTATGATATAGATATTTTTCAGAAAGAACGCGAACGCATTGCAAAAGAACTGAAAAACAGAGGCTACTATTTTTTTACAACAGAGAATATTGTTTATCAGGCCGACACTTCTCTTGGTAACCGTGAGGTTGAGGTTACGATGATGATAAGAAGCAACTCAGAAAAAGATTTCGGCAGACCCGATACTACCAATAGTCCGAAAGAATTTCGCCCTTATAAAATTGGCAAGGTTTTCCTGAACACTGAGTTTTATCCCAAAAGCACTTCGGTTGTAGCTTACGACACGCTGGTCTATAACAAGAACTTAATT
>SXHM01000043.1 GCA_005773695.1 Bacteroidota bacterium | reverse complement strand
GGTGGTGCAGGAGGTGAGGAAAAGGAGTAGAGAAAACAGAATAGATATATAAGTTCTGATTATAACAATCGTTTTTAAAGGATAAGTAAACAAATATAAATAAAGATGCTGAAACAAGTTCAGCATGACGAGATGCTACCTTCTGCAAATACCCGCAAAACTGCAGTAGCTGCAAATCTTTAAATCATCGGTTTGGGTAAAGGCAGCTTGCGGAGAGAATACATCGGTGAGTAAAATGTGAAAAGCGTTTTCAAATAAGGCAAAACTGTTTTCGTCCAATAAGTCGGTTTTCAAATCGCCTGTATCTAATTTCAGAGCTTTTACTCCGGCTGCTAAATCTTTAAAACTGATAATGCCGGCTTGTATATTTCCTGTCTGTGCTGCTTCGCTTTTTTTATAAAGCCAGGCGTAGAAGAATAATTGAAATGCTTTGTTCAAATCAGGAGAGAAAGCAAGCTCGCCAAAATCTTTGACGGTGATTTCTTTCGCTGCAGCTTTTCCGGTTTTGTAATCTATAACACGGATAATATGATTATCTAATTTATCAATTCTGTCGGCTGTGCCGCGCAGGTTAATCACCAAATCGTTTACATTTATTTTACCTTCTAATTTCTGCTCAGTTTTAATTAATGACACCGTATGTCGTGTTTCCACAAAATCCAATTCCTGTTGCAGAAAGCGTTCTACATAACGTTGAGCAATTTTTAAACTGATCAGGTTTTTGCCTGCTGCGGTTTCCTCGCTTTTATAAACGGTTGCAAATGCTTTTTGCGTGAGCTCGGCAACCCGGGGCTGCATGGCTTTAATATCTGCTTTGGTAATTTCTTTTCCTTCCAGCGATTTATATAACTCTTCCAACACCGCGTGTATCAGCGTTCCGAAGGTGTCGGCCTCCAGCGTTTCTTCCACTTCTTCGTTTTCGCGCAGCTTCTCCACATTCTGAAAATAGAATTGCAGTTTGCAATTTTTGTAGGTGTTGAGTGCCGAAGGCGAGAAACCTTTTTCGGCCATCTGCAATAGGCGCTGCATAATCTGCTCGCTCTTTTCAACTATAATCATATCGTCCGCAACTTTGGTGGAAGGTGGCAAAGTCATCAACAACTCCGTGATTTTTGCATTCGGATTTTTGCGCGGCAACTCGCTCTGCAACTGCCGGATAAAGCGGCTTTTTTCGCCTCCTCCAAAATCTCCGGGTTCGGTGTTATAGAGTATGTGAATATTTTTTGCGCGCTGCAGCAAACGGTAAAAGTGATATGCAAAAATGGAATCCTTATCGCCCGTAACGGGAATACCGTATTCTCTTTTTATCTCATAAGGAATAAAAGAATGGGCACGAGAACCAGCGGGCAAAAAACCTTCGGAAGCGGAGAGCAGAATTACGTTTTCAAAATCCAGTGTACGTGTTTCCAGCATACCCATAACCTGAAGTCCAGTGAGCGGTTCGCCATAAAACGGAAGTGAAGCTCCCGAAACCAAACGCTTGAAAAGCAGGGCAAGTGTTTTTATTTCTTTAACCTCGTTGTCTTCGTTTAGCCAGGTTTGTAATTGTTTAAGTATTTTCTGCAACGAAAAAAGAAACTCGGCATCGGTGGCATTGCGTTCTTTGTCTTTGAGAAAAATATTTTTCAGCAGTTCGCAAAGGCGCAATAAGTCATGCAACGCGCGGACAGGCGAACCTTGCCATGAATTAAAAAGTGTTTCCACTAAAAGCATAGAACTTCCGGAGTTCTTTGCCACATCGCCAAAACGAATGAACACGCGGTTATTGGCGCGGATATAATCTTCACGGTCTTTCACCCACCTGCGGTTGTCGGCAGTCAAGGCAATAAAATACGGCTGATTGAAAAGATGCAACACATCACGAAAATAAAAGCCTTTGCCACCGAGTTTTTCCTCCGTTTCCTGCATACTGAAAACGGTTTGAAACAAACCGGTGAGGGGATGATTCTTCAGCGGAAACCCCATAGTAACGTTAACCTTCACTTCATCAGGAAGTGAGTGCAGCATGGGAAACAAGAGGTTTTCATCGGCAAGTACCAACGCAGTTTCGGAAAAATTAATTCCTTCTTTTACAGCTTTCTGCAAAATATCTCCGGCAGTTTTTGCCTGTCCAACGTCTTTGGCAACACCAATGATGGTTATGTTTTTTTCTTCGGAGAAAAGGTAATTTTCAACCCAGTTAAACCTGTCCTTTTTAAATAGCTTTTCATTATCGATATACTTGCGGATAAAACTTCCAGCCTCCTGGTCAATATCATTTAAGTAGTAAGTATCAGTATCCCAAAGCGTCTCCGCCAAACCAGCGTGAACAAGGGTTCCGGCAATGCGTTCTTCTGAAACACTGAATGCATTGAAGCTTGCAAAAATCACTTTATTAAACTTATTTGCCTTGCAACGCTCAGCTGCATTTTCATTCACTATGCGACAAGCCAGCCCATAATACAGTACCTTTTCGGTAAGCAGTTGTGCAGTAAAAACATCGTACAATTTACCGAGTGAAAAATAAAACTCCAGGTACTTCTGTTTTACATGACCAGTTTCAGGATTCCATGCTTCCATTTCTTTGAGCCCCTTCAGGTGCGAAAACAATTTACCGGCATCGGCAAGGTGCATATCCACTTCGTTAAAATCACCAAGAATGCTTTGTCCCCAGTTCAGAAACTCATCCAGTGTTTGCGCCTCTGCCCCTTCGCATTGTTTGTAGGCTTTATAGAGCCTAAACATCAGTGAAACGTTGTCTGCTAATTGATATCCCGAAAGTTTTACAATAAAATCTTCAATGGAAAAAATAGTGGGCGACCAAACTGGTTTATTCAGCTTCTTCCCGATCATGCTGCGCAGAAAAAGTCCTGCACGCCTGTTGGGAAGCACAATGCAGAGATGCTCTGTCTCATCTGCGTAGTGGTCAACTATGTGTTGCGAAACCTTATCGAGGAAGGAGTTTTTCATTCTGTCACAACGAGCCTCTTTGAGTACATTCTGCCCGAAATACTCAGCATCACAAAGTAAATTCCTGAGTTAAGATTATGTTTTAACTCAATACTGTGTTTCCCTTTTTGTTTTTTAGTTTCATCAAAAGGAGTGGCAATAAGTCTTCCTGTAATGTCAGCTATAAAACACGAAACTTTTTCTTCTTTTTCAATTTCAAAACTCAGTGTAAGATTTTCACCGGCAGAAGGATTTGGAAAAATGATAAATTCTCTGAGTGATGCTGGTTGCTCCTCTCCCACTCCATTATATATCTGCACCAAGGTATCGCATACTTCCAGAATATAATTTGCAACAGTTACACAGGTATTGGTTCCTGTTGCTGAAAGAATAACATTGTAGCTACCGCAAGTATCATACGTGTGAACAAGACTATATTCTGTTGATGAAGAACCGTCACCAAAATCCCAAAGCAAATCAATATTTCCGCCTGAACTGAGGTTGATAAAATTCACAATCGGGCTGCTGTCGTTCAATGAAATCAGCGAAGCCGTAAAATCACAAACAGGATTTTGGAGAACAAAAATATCGCGGGTAGCTGAATCAGTGCAGCCTTTATTAGAAGTAACGGTGAGATGAACAGTATGAATAAAAAGTTCCCAGTAAGTATGTGTCGGATTATCCTGCGTTGAAGTTGTTCCGTCATCAAAATCCCATAACCAAGAAGTAACACTTCCGGTGTCAATACTTGTGTTGCTTGTAAAATCAATAGTCAATGGCTGACAACCCGTAAATGGGCTTGCCGAAATAGAAACATCCGGAACGGGATGAACTTCTACATTATTTATAACAGTGTCGCGCAAACCCGAAACTGTTGTTACTATTAAACGAACAGCATAAATACCAAATGCTGAATACATGTGCGTTGGATTTTGGAGTGTGGCCGCATTACTGCCATCATCAAAATTCCAGTTCCACGCTACGATAGTGTCGGGTGCAGTAGCTGTGCTTTGATTAGTAAATTGTGTTGTTGTTTCCAGACAAACTTCGGTAAACGAAAACGCTGAATTGGGCTGTGAGTATGCTGTTGCACACAAAACAAATAAAACTAAAAACGTAAGCAAGTACCGAAACATAAGAAAGGTAAATGTAGATAAAAATAAAAAATACATTTGCTAAGAATTTACGAATTGAAAAAATCAACTGTCATATTACTTATTATCATTGGTTTGCTGGCCGGTTCAGGTGTTGCGTATTATCGCATTCATCACTGGACAAATAAAGATGCCAGCATTCAAAACGGTTGCTGGAAAGGGAGCAATCTAGCTGATGTAGGGAAAAATCAGCTGCTCACAGCACGGATTGCAGTTGCTACATTATATGCACTAAACCCAAGCGAAGTAATTTATCTTGTTGCTCAGGAAGATTCAAATGGTGAAGAACTAAACGCTGAAAACGATTAAAAAGAATGAACCGAATCAGGAAAGTCTGCAGCAGCTATCGAGTGGGCAGCCCTATCTGAAATAACAGTTAGGAAGCGACTCTCATATCGCTGTACTTAAGGGTCAGCTTATACAACGGTTAATTAAGTTGTTAAGCGTTTGCGAAAACCTGCACCAGGGTGGCATTCCTGTTCAGATGATTATCAAAGAAAAAGCAGCCAAGCTGCTTTCAATGC
>SXHM01000042.1 GCA_005773695.1 Bacteroidota bacterium | reverse complement strand
CCTGTGGACTAGGAATATCATACTTTTAAATGGAAATAACTGAACTATCTTCGGCTACTGAGCGTAGTCGAAGGGCCTGTTTCATATTTGTACTAATTTTACCCCAAACCAAATCATAACCCCAAACCAAATCATAACCCCATGTTCAAAAAAATCATCTTCATCCTGCTTGGAACTATTGCCGCTCTTATTATTGGTTTTATTGCCATCGGTTTTATTAAACCAATATATGAGGGAGGAGTAACGGTTACTATTAACGCACCCGTTTCAACAACGTTCGCATACTTCAACAACACCGATAACATGGCAAAATGGATGGATAACTTTAAAAGTATTGAAAACATTAGCGGAGAAAAAAATCAGGTAGGCTCAAAATGGAAACTGGTTTATGACGAAAACGGGAAAGACCTTGTAATGACTGAAACGGTAACTGCATTTGAACAGGACAAACTATTCGCTTTTAATATGGAAGATGAATATTTTAAAATGGATATCGAAATCCGGTTTGAAGAAAAAGATGGTAAAACGATTATTACCCAAGTTGACAAGGGAGAAGGAAAAAATCTTCCCGCACGCAGTATGGTTGCAATTATGGGCAGCTTAGGACTCATGCAAAAGCAACAACAGGGAATGTACAACAAACTGAAAACACAGATCGAAAATACCAAGTAAGACTTTTCTTCTTGCCCCTCACCGATACCCACACCCATCTTTACGCTTCAGAATTTGACAATGACCGCAAGCAAGTTGTAGAATCAGCTATTGCAGCAGGAGTAAAAAAGTTTTTTCTTCCCAACATTGATAGCTCTTCGGTTAATGGAATGTTTGAACTTTGTAATCAGTTTCCCGAAAATTGTTTTCCTATGATGGGTTTGCATCCGACATCGGTAAAAGAGAATTACGAAGAGGAACTCGAAAAATTAAAGACTTATTTCAGCAAAAGAAAAATGTATGCTGTTGGCGAAATTGGTTTTGACCTGTATTGGGACAAAACTTTTTTCCAGCAGCAACAACGTGCTTTTGAAACACAAATAAAATGGGCGAAAGAATTTTCTTTGCCCATTGTAATTCACTCGCGCAACTCCTTTATCGAGATTGTGGAAGTGTTGCAAAAAAATAAAAACGAAAATCCGCACGGAATCTTCCATTGCTTTTCAGGAAGCAAGGAGCAGGCAAAGCAAGCTATTTCTCTTGGCTTCAAATTAGGAATAGGCGGTGTGCTCACCTACAAAAACTCAGGGCTTGGTCAAGCCATTGCTGACATTGATTTGAAGCATCTTGTTCTTGAAACTGACTCGCCTTACTTAACCCCGGTTCCTTATCGCGGCAAACGAAATGAAAGCGGATATATTACTTTAGTGGGGCAAAAGCTGGCAGAGATAAAAAACATAAGCGTTGAAGAAGTAGCTGAAGTTACCACTGCAAATGCAATAGAAGTTTTTGGAATATAAATGAAAAAAGAAAAAGCTAAAGTTCTCTTAATCTACACAGGCGGTACCGTAGGCATGGTGCAGGACGAAAAAACCGGTGTGCTCAAACCCTTCAGCCTTGAAAGCATCATTGATTACATTCCTGAGCTTTCCCGTTTTGGATTTCGCATAGATGGTTACACGTTTGAGCCGCCAATCGACTCCTCCAACATGAAGCCTGAAATATGGATTCAGTTGGCAGACATTATTGGAAAGAACTACACTAAATACGATGGCTTTGTGGTGTTACACGGTTCTGATACGATGGCTTACACCGCTTCTGCACTCAGTTTTTTATTAGAGAATTTAGGAAAGCCTGTAATACTCACTGGTTCGCAATTGCCAGTAAACGTTCTGCGTTCCGATGCACAGGAAAACATCATCGTCTCCATTGAAATTGCAGCAGCAAAAGAAAACGGCAAAGCAAAAGTTCCTGAGGTATGCGTTTATTTCGAGAATCATCTTTACCGTGGCAATCGCACCTACAAGCATAACGCAGAAAATTTTGACGCATTCAATTCTTCCAACTATCCCGAGCTGGCAACGGCAGGTGTACACATCAAATATAATGACGGAGTTATTGCAAAATCATCTGCAAAAAAATTAGTTGTTCATCAATTGCTTGATACAAATATTGCAATCGTAAAATTATTCCCGGGAATAAATCCAACAGTTTTAGAAAGCATTTTCAACACAAAAGGATTGAAAGCTGTTGTTCTTGAAACCTACGGCACAGGGAATGCACCAACCGACAAAGCATATTTAAAATCATTGGAAAAAGCCGCTAAAAAAGGAATCATAATATTAAATGTAACGCAGTGTCGTGCGGGTGCAGTTCAGCAAGGCAGGTACGAAACAAGCACAGAGCTAAAGAAAATCGGAATCGTCAGTGGCACAGATATGACAACCGAAACGGCAGTTGCCAAACTCATGTTCCTGTTGGGTGAAAATTACCCCGTTGCTTCAATCAAAAAACTGCTGCAACAATCGTTGCGCGGTGAATTGACAATCTAAAAATTATCAGCGGAGAGAGAGGGATTCGAACCCTCGTTACCTTGCGGTAAACACGCTTTCCAAGCGTGCTCGATCGGCCACTCTGACATCTCTCCTGTTAAAGGGGTTGCGAAAGTAATACTTTTCTCCCGCTTGCCTAATTGATATACTCTTTCTTCACATCAAGTGTCAGGCGGTTGTCGCTTAACAAACGCTCACAGAGTGGTGATGATTTAGGAAGTTCATACAGGAAGAAGTAATTCATCGCAGCCAATTTGCCCTGATAGAAATTAAGTTCTTCCCCTGAAGCTCCTGCTGCCAATGCCTTTTGTGCTACAATACCCATTTTCAGCCATTGCCATGCAATAGATACTATTCCTGCATTTTCAAGAAACAATGTTGCATCGGCTAAGAAAATTTCAGGAGCCTGTGATTGAGCCAAGCCCATCAGTTTCATCGTTACTTCCGTGAACTTCTGCATCGCTTTTGCAAGGTTTTCTGCATGATCTTTCAGGTTTTCAACTCCTGCTGCTTCTGCAATGGTTTGATTTATTTCTGCTGCATACAACATCAAGCCTTGTCCCATCTTCATAGGAATTTTTCTTGCCAGCAAGTCCATTGCCTGTATCCCTGTTGTTCCTTCATAAATTGGATTGATTCGCGTATCGCGGAAATATTGCTCTAATGGAAAATCATCGCAATAGCCTGCACCGCCAAGTGTTTGAACTGCTGCGCTGGTGCTATGCACACTCATTTCAGATGGATATGCTTTTGCAATCGGTGTAAGTAAGTTCAACAGCAAATTGTATTTTTCTTTTTCTGCGCCTTCCGTTATTTTTTCCATGTCTGAATAATAAGCGCACTGTGTTACAAACGAAAGACAACCTTCAGTAACTGCTTTCTGGAAAAGCAACATGCGTTTCACATCAGCATATTCTATAATCAATGATTGTGGAACAAGTGGATCTTTATTAGAAACAGGGCGACCTTGCGGACGCTCATTACAATACTCCAGTGAAGCATGGTAAGCTGCGCTGCAAAGTGCCGTAGACATCATTCCAACGCTGATACGCGCACCGTTCATCATCTTAAACATATATGAAAGCCCTTTGTGTGGCTCACCTACCAGCCAGCCTTTGCAGTTGTCTGCCTCACCCATTGACAAATGTAAAATCGGGCAACCTTTCATTCCCATT
>SXHM01000041.1 GCA_005773695.1 Bacteroidota bacterium | reverse complement strand
ACTGTTAAAGTGGATGTAAATGTTTGGGCAAATCCGGTAGCTAATATCACAACTTCTTCACCAACCGAGTTTTGTATCGGAGGTTCTGTTACACTTTCTATTAATCCGGGAAATGCAAATGTATTGTGGTCAAATGCATCAGACCAGAATTCTATTATGGTTGATGCAGGAGGTTCATACAATGTATTACTTTATGATGAGCATGGTTGCAAAGACCGAGACACAGTTGTGGTAACTGTATACCAGCTTCCAATCGTTGTTGGAGGTCCTGATACTTCCATCAGTGCAGGGTTTTCTGCCGGACTTTGGGCAACAGGCGCTCAGGATTATGTTTGGACTCCTGCTGATTATTTAGACCAGACCAACATTGCAGAGCCAACATCCACTCCACTGCAAACCATTACCTATACTGCAACCGGAACTGATATTAATGGATGTGTAAACTCTGATGAGGTTACAGTTACTGTCAATTATGATTACACGTTGGTTACCTATAATCTCTTCTCACCTAACAACGATGGCGTAAACGATTTATTTGAAGTTATGAATGTGCAGTTGTATCCCGATTGCGAAGTGGTGGTTTACAACCGGCTGGGAAGCCCTGTGTTTTCTTCTATGGGTTACCAGAACAACTGGGACGGAACATTCAACGGAGAGCAACTTCCCGATGCTACCTATTACTATGTGATTAAATGTACAGGAACCGAAAAAATATACACAGGACCGATTTCAATTTTGAGATAATGATGAAACAGATTTACAAAATATTCGCATTTGGTTTATTGATGTCAGTGTTTGCAGAAGCAAACGCACAACAAATGGCACAAACCAATTTATACCTTGTTAACAGGTATATCATGAACCCGGCCAATGCAGGCGATAAAGACATGCTTTCGGGCTACCTCTCGCACCGCCAGCAATGGATTAATATTGAAGGAGCTCCACGCACGAGCATTCTGAGTGTACACAGCCCGGTTGGAAAAAACGTAGGCTTTGGCGGAACAATTATGAGTGATAAAACCGATATTTTCGAACGCCTTTCCGTGAATTTAAGCTATGCTTATCATATCCGTTTCAGCAAAAAAATAAAACACTCACTCAGCCTTGCTGTGTCGGGTGGTTTTCTGCAAAACAAAATTGAAGTATCGGATGTAAGAATGGCTGCGCCCGGTGATGTGGTTATCAGCCCAGGAAAATTTAACGGAATAACGTTTAATGTTGATGCAGGTTTGCGTTACAATCTTCATGGCCTTGAAATAGGCGCTGCTGTTCCTCAACTACTGGAAAGTAAAGTAAAATACAAACGCGAAATACAGGACCAATACTATAAATTGGTGCGCCACTATTTGTTTTTCGCGGGCTACAAAATTAACATTGCTAAAAAAGAATGGTTTGTTGAGCCTTCAGGAGTTTACCGTTATTTCCCGTATTCAAAATCGCAGTTTGATGCCAATCTTAATTTCCATTATAAAAACATAGCATGGGTAGGCGGAACGTTTCGCTATGATGCGGGTTATGTGGTTTCAGCAGGGTTTAAAGTAGCCGATCAGATTTCTATTGCCTATGCCTATGAATTCGGAACAACAGGTATAGCTGCACAAAGTGCAGGTTCACACGAAGCGATGTTGAGCTTTCACCTTTTCAGTCGCAAAAACCAACAACAGGATGAAGAAATTGCCCGCCTGGACGAAAGCCAGATGTCAATTCTTACCATGGTTGACAGCTTAAATCATCGTATTGACAGCCTTTATGCCTTACAGGACAGCGCAGGAAAAGCTAACCCTGAACAACAAAAAGCAATTGAAGAAGCTGTGAAGAGAATTGATGTAGTTGAAAACCAGATGAAAGCATTTGAAGGCCAACTAAGCGATGTACAGACAGATGTTGATTTTATGAAAATGCGTTTGGATACTTTGGAAATAAAAGGAAGTTACAAACAGGTAACCCGTGTAACGGACATGAACACGGGCAAAGAAAAAATACAAAGTGTTCCGCTTGATAAAGGGTATTACGTAGTAGTGGAATCGTTCCGCAGTTTTGATAATGCTGAACGCTACATCAAAGCATTTAACGAGCGCGGTGAAAAAGCCATTGTTGTGCATAATGTTGACCGCAAATGGTATTACTGCTACCTTAAAAAGTTTGATGACCTGAAAACAGCTCTTGCTGCTATGGAAGAAACCCGTAAAAGCGGTTTTGAAGATGCATGGGTGCATATTTACAAAGGCGCTAAATAAACCTCTTATTAAAGCGTTAATTAAAAAAATCCCCTTGCCTGAGGCTAGGGGATTTTTATTGCCTGTTTGCCCCAAATTAGCTTCAACACCAAACAAACTTAAACCTTGTAACAAAAAAATATTAATTTTCATCCCAATTTAAAAGGTTAACAGATGGAGGTTATCTCATCACTTGAAAAAAATGTAAAGGAACTTGTAAAGCGCTATGCTGAGCTTAAACGCAGGAACACAGCTTTGGAAGCCGAGCTGGGTGAACTGCGGAAAATAGTTGATTCTCAAAAAGAAGTACTAAAAAATTTAGAGGACAAGAATAAAATAATTAAACTTGCAAAGTCTTTAGCAGATTCGAATCCGGACACGGCAGCGATGAAGTATAAGATAAATGAACTTGTGCGGGAAATAGACAAGTGCATTGCACAAATGAACAACTAACAACAGATTGCTTTTAAAAATGGCAAATCTCTCAATAAAGGTAAACATAGCAGGACGGATGTATCCGCTTACAGTTGAAGGCCGCGAAGAGGCACAACTGCAAAAAGCAGCAGACGAACTGGCGAACAAACTCAAAGCTTTTGAACAAAGCTATGCCGTTCGCGATAAGCAAGACCTGCTTGCCATGTGTGCCCTGCAATATGCAACCGAAGCCCTGAAACAACAGGAGCAAACCAACGAGCATATTACACAGAGACTTACAAAATTGGAGCAGGAAGTTACGAGTGCATTACACTGATTAAAATCGTTCTTTGAGAATTTAGTTGACTTTTTACCGCTAAAGCGTTAAGACGCAAAGAAAATTTTTAGCGACTTTGCTCCTCCGCGGTTAGAAAAACTAAACACAGCATACCCGCATTAATTCCACACGTTTTTTAAACTCAACACTTAAAACACTTGGAACACTAACGCTCAGGTATTTAAAAACAGGCCTCAATCACTTCGGTGGTTTCTGATTTATCAGAACAGTGGACGTTTGAGAATTACCGGCAGTTCCAACCATGTCAACAGGGGTTTAATAAACCTTTGGGAATTATGCGGGTTTTTTTTTGCCCCGGGGCTAAAGAACCAACGGGTTATTTAAACAAAACAATTAAAAATTAAATGGAAAATTCAATTCTTATTATCATCACCATAGCGGCAAGCTTAGTGGGCATATTGCTCGGTATGGGCGGTACCATTTTTTATAACAAAAAAATGCAGGCCGAAAAAGCATTACAAATCATTAAGGATGCCGAAGCAAAGGGCGATATTATTGTTCAGGAAAAAACATTGCAGGCTAAAGAAAAATTTCTGCAACTGAAAGCCGAACACGAAAAAACAATCAATGAAAAAAATGCACAAATTCTTTCGGGCGAAAACCGCATCAAGCAAAAAGAAGGAACCATTAACGCAAGAACCGAAGATCTGAAACGAAAAGAAACAGAGGTTGATAAGGTAAAAGAACGTCTGAATGCACAACTTGAAATAAACACCAAAAAACAGGAAGAGATTGAAAAATTGCACAAACGTCAGGTTCAGCAACTGGAAGTTATTTCAGGACTGAAACAGGAAGAAGCAAAAAATCAGTTGGTGGAAGCATTGAAAGCTGAAGCCCGCACCAATGCTCTTTCGCACATCAAAGAAATTGTTGACGAAGCAAAACTGACGGCTAATAAGGAAGCTAAGAAAGTGGTAATCCAAACTATTCAGCGTGTGGCTACAGAACATGCTATTGAAAACTCAGTTACCGTTTTCAACATTGAAAGCGATGAGGTAAAAGGAAGAATTATTGGTCGCGAAGGAAGAAATATCCGTGCGCTTGAAGCTGCAACCGGAATTGAAATTATTGTGGATGATACACCGGAAGCAATTATTCTTTCGGGCTTCGATCCTATTAAAAGGGAGATTGCCCGTTTGGCACTTCACCAGTTGGTTACTGACGGACGAATTCACCCGGCACGCGTGGAAGAAGTAGTTGCCAAAACCACTAAAAAATTAGAAGACGAGATTGTTGAAATCGGAAAACGCACTACCATTGATTTGGGAATTCATGGTCTGCATCCTGAGTTAATCCGAATGGTGGGAAGAATGAAATACCGTTCTTCTTACGGACAAAATTTATTGCAGCACTCACGCGAGGTAGCCAACCTTTGCGCCATTATGGCTGCCGAACTGGGGCTGAATGTTGCCTTGGCAAAACGTGCAGGATTACTGCATGATATCGGAAAAGTTCCGGATGACCAGCCCGAACTTCCGCATGCTTTGTTAGGTATGCAACTGGCAGAAAAGTATAAAGAGAAGGCTGAAGTTTGCAACGCAATTGGCGCCCACCACGATGAGGTGGAAATGACCAGTTTAATTTCTCCTATTGTTCAGGTGTGCGATGCTATCTCAGGAGCGCGACCAGGTGCAAGACGCGAAATGGAAGATGCATACGTAAAGCGTTTGAAAGATTTGGAAGCATTGGCACAGGCTTATCCCGGAGTTAAGCAATCGTATGCAATTCAGGCAGGACGTGAGCTACGTGTGATAGTAGAAAGCGAAAGGGTATCGGACAAAGAATCGGAAACACTGGCTTTTGACATCTCACAGAAAATTCAGAACGAGATGACTTATCCCGGACAGGTGAGGATTACGGTAATCCGCGAAGTGCGCTCGGTTAGTATAGCCAAGTAGATTTTGCATACATACGAATGTCATTAATTGATTTTATCAGGAAACATCCGTTTTTTACTGTTTACTGTTTCATAATTATCTTCCTGTTTCCGGGTGTATATTATAAATCAGGTTACCAGTTTTTTGATGAATTGATTTTGCATTTAGTTGCATTTATTCTAATTTATTTTTTGCTGCATAAATACCTTCCCTCCCTGCCTGCCAAGGTAAATCTGTTTACAGGAGATAAATTTAAAACCCTTACAGAATACCTTCCTAATGCAGCATTGATACTAGTTGCCCTTTTTGTTGTTTTTCATTTTGTGCATCTTGGTTTTCTTCCATTGCTTGCATCTGCGCAATCAGATAATATTGTTGACATTGCATTAATCCGCCAGAATGTTACAGTGCAGAGCAGCGGATGGGTAAATTACCTGAGTAGTTTTATCATGCGAGCGGTAATACCTTTTTTTATAGTCTATTCATGCATTGCGCAAAAGAAAACGTACTTTATTGCATGGGTTATAGTTGCTGTTTTTTATGCGCTCAACCTTATTCAGAAAAGCCATATTGTAATGGCATTTGTTCCGCTGTCATTATATTTTTTTCTTAACCGCAACTATTTTAAATCAGCAGCTGTTATGCTTATTCCGGTTATTGGGGTTTACTTCCTGGTTATACTTACCAACCCCGGAAAAGTAAGTCAGCAAGACCAACAGGTAGAATTAACCGCACAGGAACAACTGAATAAAAGTTCAGAAAGTCTGGCGCGCAGACTAATGATTGTTCCGGGCAAAACGGTAGGCGATTGGTTTTTGCTTATTCCTGCCGAGTATCCATTTCTCAAGGGT
>SXHM01000040.1 GCA_005773695.1 Bacteroidota bacterium | reverse complement strand
ATCGCTTTCCAATGTTACACTGGCACCAATAAGAGTTTCGCCTGTTTTGGTGTCGGTAATTACTCCTTTCAGAGTTCCTGTTTCCTGAGCAAATGTAAGTTGGCAAATGAATAAAAGTGCTGCCGTAAAAATGAGGGAGTAGTAACGCTTCATATCGATATTTATGGTTTAAATATGTTATTGAACGGGGCGAATTTATCAAAATATAATTAAGTCGGTAATCGGCCATAAAGCAACGGTGGAAAATTGGGTGAATCAGGAAGTTAAAATTATGAAAAGTCCTAAATTTGTTTCATGATATTGGATAATGAAAAGAAAAACAAACAACAATCACAACTAAAGCTATGGCTTAAGCGCATTGGCTTAGTTGGTTTTCTTTTTTTCCTTATAAAAGGATTGGTTTGGCTGGCTCTGGCTTACTTTATTGTGAAGTAACCGGCAACTCCACTTTTGAAGGATATTGTTCCGTATGCCACAATTTTATTATAGGTTCACTATTGGTCATAGGGCGGAAGTGGTCGGCATCAGCTCCCGAAATGGCGATGCGGATTTTATGTCCTTTCTTGAATAAATAGGAAACAGGAAGCAAATCAAACTTCAATTCAGCAACTTCATCAGGAATTAAAGGTTGCGCATCTTTTTTAAGAAAGGTGTGGTATGGAACAACATCTTTATACGGTTGTTTTTCTTCACTGATTTTGCGGTGTACCGCACGAAATACACCTTCTGTAACATAGTGTACATTTCCGTTTTTATCCACATCTTCGAGGTAAACAAAGATGCAGGCATCTGGTTCGTTACTGCTAATAAATAAATCTGCGATTACATGTCCGCTTACTTCTACATCGCTGCTCAGTTCAATGCTATTGTAAACTAATAATGAGCTGTCGCGTTTGGTTCGGTCTGGATAAACATTAGGGGTTTTCAGCTGGCCTGCAACTGAGCGCCAGCGTGAATCGGGTCCTGTTCCAACGGTGGTGTCAACCTGATAGGTTTCGTATTCATATTCACGAATGCCTCTGTTTTCTGATTTGTTTCTAAGGTCGGTTCTTTTTACCAACATTTTATTCCCGCCTAAAAACAAAGTAGTTTTCTCAGCACGCGGAGGCCAAACATCCGAATTTTTCCATTTTTCTTCGCCCATGGTCAAGTAATGCACACGGGGTTCTTTATCAATTCCATTCTGAATTCCTTTCAGATGAAAGTCAAAGAACTTTATGATTTCACCCAAATGGTCAAAGCCTGATGCACCCGGATTGGCAGGGCTTGTATTATAATTTCCGCCATGCTCCCAAGGTCCCAACAGTAACTTGTTATGAGGATTAGTAAGATTTAAAAATCGCTTAATGGCAGCGTGCTGATAAGCACCATCGCTCCAGCCACTGTAGCTGTATACAGGTGCACCCGATTCGTTTTCCTGTTGCATAAATATGTGCGGACTAAATTCGTCAGAACCTACACCACCAACTTTTGCAACATCATCACGAAACGAAATGGTCATTGCGCCATCATTTACATTCAGGTTGCCTTTATGGCTTGCAATAGCTTCGGGAAATAACCTCTTACCTTCTTTACCCTGCACCGGACTAACACCTTTTACAGCAGCTAATATTTTTTTATTTTTAGTGGGCAATTCATTTTTATCAAGTTTGCTGTTGGCATAGCCCCAAACCGAGGTAAACCAACGGTTGTGAACTCCTCCGGGGAAGGCATTGTCTTTATAGACATCAAACAATGAAAATAAATTCACCACCGCTTTTACGTTTGGATGTTTTGTGGTAAGCAAAAACTCAGAAGTTGTTCCACTATACGATGCACCTGATGATCCTATTATCCCGTTACTCCAATACTGTTTAATTATCCAGTCGGCAATTTCGTAACCGTCCTGCACCTCGTCTTTTGTCCAGGGATGTGGTATGCTGCCAAAGCTGGCTCCAGACCCGCGCGTATCGACATTTACTACCGCATATCCGTTGCGTACAAACTGCATCATGAAGGTATAAAGTGGCTCCACCATGTTTTTATTTGTAAGCCAAGAATAAGGCCAGCGCAACTGAAACGAGCGCCAGTATCGTGTCTGGTGCATTATGGCGGGAACTTTCTGACCCTCTTTTAATCCTTTAGGAAGGTAAACCTCAACAGCAATTTTATTGCCATCATGCATGGTAAGGTAAAAAGATGAATAGGTATAATGTTTAAATTGTTTCTGCGATTTGTAATCATAGGGCGCAGGCGAAATGGATGAAATGTCACTGGGTTTATAGTCCGTTTTTTTCTGTGCGAAGGAGTAAGAGAAAATTAAAAGCGAAAAAGTTGCGAGGATGAAACGGAACATAGTTTTATATTGGGAATATGGTCACCCGAAGTTGTTTCGGTGTCTGTAAAATTGATGCTGAAACAAGTTCAGCTTGACGGGTTTGAATTAAAAAATCTCTTTCTTGCGTTTACAGCGGTCAATGGATTCCACTGCTACATCAATCAGTTTGTTGTCGTAAAGATTTTGTGCGTAAAGCTTGTAGTGATAAATGGCATCGTCTAATTTGCCTTGCGCTTCATACATAATGGCATACTCATTATAGATAGTGGCGAAGTTGATGCCCGGCACTTTTAAGGCCTGATTCAGCAAATCTTCCAGTTCATCAAACTTTCTAAGGGTGCTAAGCAGAATGGCGTAGTTGTAATAGACGGCAGCATAGTCGGGTGTAAACTTTATTGCCAGACGATAGTGCTCATAAGCCTTCGTGAAGTCTTTGTATTTGGTTTCGTAAATCCAACCAAGGTGGTTGTGGGCACGGCCATAATCGGGTGCTTCTGCCAAAATTGCATTCAGTTTTACAATGGCATCGCTGATGCGTTGGTCTTTGATAAGCTGATCAGCTTCGAAGAAAAGGTCATCTAATTTCAGGTTATTGTCTTGTAGCATTGGTGTAAATTT
This sequence comes from Bacteroidota bacterium, assembly GCA_005773695.1. Next base: position 296 of record SXHM01000040.1, on the reverse strand, counting down.
GAGGAATGCAAAAATAGAACATTATAGAACCGATCTAGCAGAATTAATTACCCAAAATTGTTTGTTTCTCTGGAAAATTCAGTCCGCACCTGTGTTTCAATTCTCCGCACTTCAGACAGGTTTATAAATACTCCAGCTGATTTTGGAAACACCATTAATAGTAATGAACATGCCTTGTAAAGGATTGCTTTTTTAGGTAAATAGTTTAATATTGAAAAAATTTACCTGATTTTGATGTTATAGAAGTTCTGGAAAGCAACTTGGAAGCATAGTTAAAAAAAAAAGCAATTTATTTT
>SXHM01000039.1 GCA_005773695.1 Bacteroidota bacterium | reverse complement strand
GGTTTTTAATTGATAACATTTCGTTGATTTTGATTTTATCCTACACTTCCTTCTAAACTTACCGCCAATAATTTTTGCGCTTCCACAGCGAACTCCATTGGTAACTGATTGAATACTTCTTTGCAATATCCGTTTACAATCAAACCGATTGCTTTTTCAGTATCAATACCGCGTTGTTTGCAATAAAAAATCTGGTCTTCCCCAATTTTTGAAGTGGTTGCTTCGTGCTCCACTACTGCTGTTTTATCTTTAATCTCGATGTATGGAAAAGTATGTGCCCCACACAACGCACCCATTAGAAGCGAATCGCATTGAGAAAAATTGCGGGCATTTTTTGCGCCTTTATTGATACGCACTAACCCGCGATAGCTGTTGTTACTATGTCCGGCTGAAATACCTTTTGAAATAATTGTGCTGCGTGTGTTTTTCCCGATGTGAGTCATTTTGGTTCCTGTATCGGCTTGCTGATAATTGTTGGTAACGGCAACGGAATAAAACTCTCCTACTGAGTTATCGCCTTTCAAAATCACGCTCGGATATTTCCAGGTAATTGAAGAACCGGTCTCTACTTGTGTCCACGAAATTTTTGAATTTTCTTCGAGGCAAATTCCGCGCTTGGTAACGAAATTATAAATGCCGCCTTTCCCATTCTTATCACCGGGATACCAGTTCTGAACAGTTGAATATTTTACTTCCGCATTTTTATGTGAAACGATTTCCACCACAGCCGCATGCAATTGATTTTCATCGCGCATCGGAGCCGTGCAGCCTTCAAGGTAACTCACGTAAGCGTGTTCGTCAGCAATAATTAAAGTCCTTTCAAATTGTCCTGTTCCTGAAGTATTTATTCGGAAATACGTGCTCAGCTCCATCGGGCAGCGAACACCTTTCGGGATGTAGCAAAACGAGCCATCACTGAAAACAGCAGTGTTCAAAGCCGCATAAAAGTTATCGGTATAAGGCACTACCGAGCCCATGTATTTTTTTATCAGTTCGGGATGCTCCTGCACCGCTTCACTAAATGAGCAGAAAATAATTCCTTTTTCGGCAAGTACTTCTTTAAAAGTTGTTTTTACCGAAACGCTGTCAATCACAGCATCAATGGCGATGTTTGATTGCACACCGGTTAACCGCTTTTGCTCTTCCAGTGAAATTCCTAATTTCTCAAATGTTGCTAGAAGTTCAGGGTCAACTTCGCTCAAGTCTTTCAGCTCAGGTTTCTGTTTCGGAGCGGCATAATAAATAATGTTCTGAAAATCTATTTCAGGATATTTCAGAAGAGGCCAGTGGCGTGGTTCTTCCATTGTCTGCCAATGGCGATATGCTTTCAGGCGATATTCCAACATCCATTTCGGTTCGTTTTTCTTTGCAGAAATAAAACGCACAATGTCTTCACTCAATCCGGGTGGAGCGGTCTCAGTATCAATATCGGAGCTGAAGCCGTATTTATATTCCGAAGAGATATGCTCTTCTAATATGTCGTTTTTTTCTGCCATTGTGTTTTAGACGGCAAAACTTTCGCCACAGCCGCAGGTGCGGGAAGCATTCGGATTGTTGAAAACAAAGCCTTTTCCGTTTAACCCACCGGAGTAGTCAAGCTCGGTTCCAATAAGGTAGAGAAAACTTTTTTTGTCAACCACTATTTTAATGCCTTTGTCTTCAAAAACCTGATCGCCTTCTTTCATTTGGTTATCAAACTCAAGTTTATAAGAAAGTCCTGAACAACCTCCCCCCTCCACACCAACACGGATGAAAGATCCTTCGGGCTTATGATCTTCGCGCATCAAATTGATGGCCTTTTGTTTTGCATTTTCTGAAACAGTAATCATTGATTTTAAATGTTTTATCTATAAAACAAACCTTACTTAGAATTGTTCTAAATAAGAATTTTCCGCACAAATATACCCCATTTAAGGTATTTGGCAAATAAAAAATTTAAGAAAAGTTTGGCTATTAAAGGATATTCAACAGTTGTTCTTTAATTTTCTCCAGTTCATCTTTCATCTGAACAACTAATCGCTGAATTTCAGCGTGGTTGGCTTTGGAACCAATTGTGTTTATTTCCCGCCCTATTTCCTGAGAAATAAAACCAAGCTTTCGCCCGGCAGAATCCTCCTTCATGGTGGTGATAAAATAGTCGCAATGAGTTTTCAGGCGCAGCTTTTCTTCGGTGATGTCAATTTTTTCCAAGTAATAAATCAACTCCTGTTCAAAACGGTTTTTATCGGTTTTGTCAGGAGGAATAACTTCTGCAAGGTTGTTGGTAATCCGTGCTTTTATAGTTTGCATTCGTTCGCCTTCGCAGGCAGTAATTTTTTCAAGCAATTGTAAAATTCTACCGATGCGCATGCTAAAATCTTTTTCCAGTTCTTTTCCTTCATTAAGTCTGAAATTGTCTGCGGCTGCAAGAGCTTCTGCAAAGGCAGATTTCACCACTTCCCATTCATTTTCATCGGGTTCTTCACGTTCGGCTGCAATAACATTTGGTAATTTTAGCAAAGCAGATAGAATATCTTTTTGGTCAAGATTTAATTCATCTGAAAGCGATTTTATTTCATGGTAATAGGCTTTTGCAACTTCTTTATCCAACGAAACTTTCTTCAGTGCAACAGCGGCTTCGGTGAAAAGCAGGAAATCAATTTTTCCACGCTCAAGGGTGGAAAGAATTTCTTTGCGTATATCCGATTCCTTTTCGCGATAACTTGAAGGCATCCGTAAATTCAAATCAAACTGTTTGCTATTGATGCTGCGGATTTCAACGGTAATTTTTTTGCCTGCTAATTCTTTTGTTGCTTTGCCAAAGCCGGTCATTGATTTTATCATGGGGGTAAAAGTAAGAATATAGCGGATGATAAATCCCTACTTTTGCGCACCTAACTTTATAGACGGTTAAGAATAAGGAATGAAAATTTTTGTAACAGGTGGTGCTGGGTTTATTGGTTCAAATCTGGTTGACAAATTACTTGCACTTGGTCATAATGTAGTGGCATTTGACAATTTTGATTCTTTCTACTCCGAAGCAATTAAGAGGGAAAATATTACAGATGCACTTAAAAACCCAAATTACTCTTTAATTGAAGGTAATATACTTAACAAAGAAAAATTATACGAAAGCCTTAAAACAACTTTACCGGATGCAGTTATTCATCTTGCCGGAAAAGTAGGGGTTCGTCCATCAATTGAAAATCCGGAGGCTTACTATGAAACAAATGTAACGGGAACTTTGAATGTGCTGGAATGCATGAGGAAAACAAATAATAAAAAATTAATCTTCGCATCTTCTTCGTCTGTTTATGGAAACAATACCAAAGTTCCTTTTTCAGAAACCGATACTGTTGACAACCCGATTTCTCCTTATGCAGCTTCAAAAAAAGCAGCAGAGTTACTATGCCACACCTATCATCATTTATATGGGTTTGATATTTTTTGCCTGCGCTTTTTTACCGTTTACGGCCCAAGGCAACGACCTGATTTGGCAATACATAAATTCTTCCATGCAATTTTGAGTAATAAACCAATTACACTTTATGGCGATGGAACAACAGCAAGAGATTATACTTATATTGATGATATTACAGAAGGTGTTGTCTCAGCATTCAATAAACAGAAAGGATATGAGATTATCAATTTAGGCGGCTCACAGCCTATAAAATTGAAGGACTTAATTAAATTAATAGAATTAACAACCGGGAAAGTTGCTTTAATTAAAAAAGCTGAAAGTCAGCAAGGTGATGTAAATATAACATTTGCCGATATAGATAAGGCAAGGATAGAACTTGGTTATAATCCACATAAAGATATAAGGAAAGGAATGATATTGTTTTATGAATGGCTGAAAAGTCAGAACAAAACCGATATAATACCTCTTAAACAGTAAAAACCCCATTAAATAACTTTTTTACCTTTGCGCGGCTTTAAAAAAGCCTAAGTAAATAATGAAATTGAATAATAGACTTTGGTTATTGCTACTCGTGGTGTTTCTTTCATCATGTATTACTCGTAAACAAATAACTTATTTTCAGGATATACCAGGTTCAGATACCGCAAAAGTTGCTGCTAATTCGGGCTTGAGAACTGCTCTTTATGAACCAACTATAAAGCCAGGGGATATTCTGAATATTACAGTGATGAGCTTAAGCCTTGAAACAAATCAGTTGATTAATTATCCCTTTATAGCTCAAAATATTTCTGCCCCAGAAAAAACATTAACCCAGGCGACTCCCGGATTTTTGGTAGACAATGAAGGGTATATTCAAGTCCCAATGCTAGGAAACGTTAAAGTGGATGGTTTAACCACTTCAGAAATAAGAAAACAGATTACAGAAAAACTTGACAAATATCTGCAATCGCCAACGGTAAGTGTTCGTTTTTCAAATTTTAAGATTACCATTCTAGGGGATGTAATGCGTCCGGGAGTTTATCCGGTTCCAAACGAACGTATTACACTAATGGAAGCACTTGGGTTAGCAGGTGATTTAACCGTTTTTGGACAACGGAAAGGAGTAAAACTTGTACGCGAGGAAAATGGCAAAAATAAAATTTACTATATTGACCTTACTACAAAGGAGGTGCTGAATTCTCCTTACATGTATTTGCAGCCTAATGATATAATCTACGTTGACCCTGGCAGCGGTAAAGCTGCTAACGCTGACAATATTTACAGAATATTACCGATAATTATAAGCGGAATAAATGTATTAACACTTCTCTTTTTGTATCTCAGATAATGAATACCGAATCATCTTTCGATCAAAATAACAGAGAGGATATAACAGGGTATCTGTTAAAATACCTAAGATATTGGTATATTTACTTAATAACTCTTGTTGTCTCCTTTGCTTCGGGTGCTTTTATTAATT
>SXHM01000038.1 GCA_005773695.1 Bacteroidota bacterium | reverse complement strand
GTGTGATAGTGTTGTATTCATGATTTCTTATTTTTAGTTGGTTTAGGTTTTGTTCTTTTTTGTTTTTAAAAATGTCTGGGTTCAGCATTACGGTGCTGAACCCAGACACCTTCTTTTGTTTTGTGAAGCCTTACGGGGCTTCGATTTGTTTTCGGAGCGGGTTGGCTCCTCTTCTAGTTGTGAAGCCTTACGGGGCTTCCTTTGTTTTTTTGAAACCTTACGGGGTTTCTTTTTAGGTTTAAAGCCTTACGGGGCTTTTTGTTTGCGGAAGCGGGTGGGCTCCCTTTTTTTGTTGAAGCCTTACGGGGCTCCTTCTTTCTTAGTGAAGCGGGGTTGCGCTTCTCTTTCTTGGGTTACGCTGCTATTCTCAGTTTCTTTTCAGGAGCTGTGTTCTTAGCAGGGGCATAACATTCTTTTTCTGCAGGAAACTGTTCGGTGCGAACATCGCTTGCGAAAGCGTTTACTGCTTCTTTGATTAATTCTGCACCATACATGTAGGTGCGTACAAATTTTGGTTTGAAGTCTGTGCAGAAGCCCAGCATATCATGAAGAACCAATGCTTGTCCGTCACACTCCAACCCTGCGCCTACTCCGATTACCGGAATTTCAATGGCGTCTCTTACTGCTGCGCCTACATGTGAAGGAACCGCTTCCAGAACTACCGAGAAGCATCCCAGCTCTTGCATACGAATTGCATCCGCAACAATTTTAGCTTCTTCTTCTTCGGTTTTGCCTTGCACTTTAAATCCTCCAAGCGCTTGATGATGTGAAGGGGTGAGACCAATGTGTCCTACTACAGGTATGCCCGACTGCGTAAGATGCGCGATTAACGTTTCATTGCCGTCAACCCCTTCAATTTTTACTGCTTTTGCTCCGGCTTTCATAAGAATTTCTACGTTATCCATAGCTTTCTCTAAGCCTTTGCGGTTTGCCATGAATGGCAGGGCAGCGATAATAAATTTGTTGTTGGCACCTTTAACAACTGCACGCAGGTGGGTTGCTATGGTTTCAACATCTGAATTAAGTGTAGTGTCAAATCCGTGCATTACCATTGATGAACAGTCTCCAACAAGGATTCCGTCAACTTCGGTTTCGCTAAGGATTTTTGCACTCCAGTAGTCGTAAGAAGTTACTACTACAATTTTCTTTTTTTCTGCTTTTAGTTTTTTGAAAGATTTTAAGATACTCATGATTTTTGGTTTTTAGTTGGTTATTAGTTTTTTGATTGTTTGGGTTCGTGTTCGTTTTAAAAATTTGTGTTTGTAAATTCTGAGGCAAAGATGTGCCTGTTTCATACTATAGTGTAATAGGAAGTGACTTTATTTGAACATCCGAATGCTTTATATAATCCACAAAACACCTATAAATAAAGGAATTTATAGAATTTCCGTTTTATCCTTATTTTGGAACTAAATAAATGTGATAAACGACAAAAATGTGTCGACAAACGACATAACTTTTTAGCCAATGAGGGGTAAATGCTATACCAAAAAGAGGTTTTTATAGACGAAATTTTGATTAGCATTGAACTCAATATTTTAATAGCTATTAAAAATGAACTATCAACACCTCTGCACCCAGGTATGCTCTCTTGCCAAAGAAACCGGGGCATTTATAAAAGAAGAACGCACAAAGTTTAAAACCTCGACCGTTGAAGTAAAAGGTCACAACAACTTTGTTTCGTATGTAGACAAAACCTCCGAACAAAAATTAGTAACCGCCCTCTCAGCCCTGTTGCCAGAAGCCGGTTTCATTGCCGAAGAAGGCACATCAGACAAAAAAGGCGATCGCTACAACTGGATAATAGACCCGCTGGATGGCACCACCAATTTTATTCATGGCTTTCCTTGCTATGCAATTAGTATAGCGCTTACAGAAGGCGATAAAACGGTGCTTGGCATTATCTACGAAATAAATCAGAACGAATGCTTTTACGCCTGGAAAGACAGCGATGCTTATATGAACGGTAACAAAATCAATGTTTCCGATACTCCAACACTGAAAGATTCATTATTAGGTACGGGCTTTCCTTATTATGATTACGGAAAGATGGATGCCTACTTGCAACTTTTCCGTCATTTTATGCAACACTCGCATGGATTAAGGCGTCCCGGCTCTGCCGCAACTGATTTAGCTTATTTAGCCTGCGGGCGCTTTGATGGCTTTTATGAATACAGCCTTGCGCCCTGGGATGTAGCAGCCGGAGCTTTTCTGGTAGAACGTGCCGGAGGCAAAGTTGCCGACTTTTCAGGTGGAGAAAATTTCATATTCGGGAAAGAGATTGTAGCAGGAAATGCATACGTGTTTAAGGAATTGCAGGAAACCGTAAGGCGGTTTATGAATGTTTAATTGATTGCGATTAATTACATAATAGATTTAAGCAATAAGTCGTAAATCTTCTTTAGGATGACTCATCCCTCACCTACCCTCTTTCAAATAAATTTCTACTTTTGCCGTCCCCACAAAAAGACAACAACGCATAATGGCAGAAAAAACCGGTGAAGGCTTTGATTTTGACTCATCAAACCTCATTCTCTTTTTATACAAATGGCGCAAGCCGTTAATTATTGTTTCGGTGGCTGCGGCTATATCGTCAGTCATTTTTTCGCTACCGTTTTTTATACCCCCAAAGTATAAGTCAACCGTAATCCTTTTCCCTACCTCTACGGCTTCGGTATCCAAGTCGCTGTTGGCAAAAAATGCACAAACCAAACAAGACCTTCTGGAGTTTGGTGAAGAAGAACAGGCCGAACAACTGATTCAGATCCTGAATTCAGACGAGATACGCACCCGTGTAGTTCAGAAGTATGATCTAATGAACCACTATGATATTGACACCACCTCAAAATACAAATACACCAACCTGTTTAAGGAATACGAGAGCAATATCAGCTTCAAGCGCACCGAGTTTATGTCCGTTAAAATTGATGTGTACGACACCGATGCACAATTATCTGCCAACATTGCCAACGACATTGCCGCCCTGCTCGACAGCACCAAAAACCGTATGCAGAAAGAACGTGCCTTCAAAGCCATGAGTATTGCCGAGCAAGAATATTTTTCCATGCGTGATTACGTTAAAATGCTCGAAGATTCGCTGAACGAACTTCGCGCCATGGGTATTAACGACTATGAATCACAGGCCGAGAGGCTTACCGAGTATTACGCAAAATCAATTCTGGAAGGAAAGTCAGGAGCTACCAAACAGCTGGAAGAAAAACTGAAAGTGTTGTCGCAATACGGTGGTGCCTATGTTTCTATCCGCGATATGCTGGAGTATGAGAAAGAACAACTCAGTCACCTGCGTGCCAAGTATCAGGAAGCAAAGGTAGATGCCGAGCAAACGCTGCCCCACAAATTTGTGGTAAACAATGCCTTTAAGGCCGAGAAAAAATCATATCCCGTACGCTGGCTCATTGTAGTGGTATCTACCATTTCGGCATTTCTGCTCAGCATACTGGTAATTGTAGCATTAGAAAACTTTAAAAAATTAGGCGATAAATAATTCAACCGATGAGTGAATATTTCGACAACAGTAACATCCTGAAAATAGTACAGAAATACCAGAAGCACTTGCTTATTGTTAGCGTTGCGTCAGTGGTGCTTTCGGTTATTTTCTCCATGCCCTGGTTCATTAAACCAAAGTATAAATCAACGGCTGTGTTGTATCCTGCAAACATAATTGCCTTCGGAAGTGAAACACCAGATGAGCAAATGGTGCAGGTATTTCAGTCAGACGATATCAAGACACAGGTTGCCAATGAATTTAACCTGTACGAAACTTACGGCATTGATACTACCAGCGATAAATCATACAAAACCAAACTCATTAAAGAGTTTAACGAGAACATAACAATAGATAAAACAGAATTGGTTTCGGCACAGGTTGAGGCGCTGCACCCTAACCCTGTGGTGGCCCGTGATATTGTAAGCCGCATGATTGAGTTGTTTAATCAGAAAGAACGCGCGCTGCAAAAAGAAAAGGCAATGGAACTGGTAACCATACTTAAAAAACAACTGAACGACAAGCGCACCGAAATGGATTCAATGGATGTACTGCTACGTGATATACGTGTAAAATACGGCATTCTGGATTATGCGCTGCAAACCGAATATGCAACCGAAGGCGCACTGATATCAAGCCCTATGCAAAAAGCAAACGAAGCAGAAGTAAAAACCATGCTGAAAAACCTGCAGGATAAAGGCGGAGAGTTTGTGGCGCTGAACGAACACCTGTGGCGCATACGCGGAACCTACAACGACCTTAAAGTGCAGTATGAAAATGCGTTGCGCGATGTAGAGAAAAACCTGACCTACTGCAATGTGGTTACAAGTCCGTTTGTAGCCGATAAAAAATCATACCCTGTTCGTTGGTTGATTGTGGTTATCTCTACCCTTTCTACCTTGATGTTTTCTTTGATTGTGATTAGCGTTATTGAAAATTATAAAGTAAGCAAGTAGTTGGCAGTGGCCAAACTTTCAACATTAAACTTTAAACTTTGAACTAACATTGACACTCGAACAAAATAAACTGCGTTGGATTTACATAGCCTGCGGCTTATTTATAGCATTGAATGCTGTTCTTATTGCGTTTGAGTTTTTCTATCTGCCGCTGTTGCCGGTTGCGTTGTTTCTGGTTTTGCTTTCCCTGCTTTCGTTAGATAAACTGGTATTGTTTATTGTATTCTGCACACCCTTGTCCATCAACCTTACCGATGTTGGCTTAGGCGGTGTAGGTATGACTTTACCAACTGACCCGCTGCTTTTTGGCGCCATGTTGCTCTTCTTTTTCAAACTATTAATGGAGCAGAAATTTGACCGAGACATTATGAAGCATCCGGTAACCATAGCCATCACTATTAACCTTTTGTGGATAGGGCTTGCAACCATTACCAGCGAGCTGCCGCTTGTGTCGCTCAAGTTTTTTGTATCGCGTTTGTGGTATGTTGTTACCTTTTACTTTATCTCCACCCAGATTTTCAGAAACCCCGATAAAATAAATACCTACATCTGGACCTTCCTTATTTCTTTTACCGGAATAATACTTTACACCATCATCCACCATGGCATGTATGGTTTTATGGAACAGCCTGCCCACTGGGTAATGTCGCCCTTCTTTAACGACCACACTTCATATGGTGCTATTCTGGCTATGTTTTACCCGTTTTTGATCGGAACTTTGTTTAGTCCAAGAGTCAGCCGCAGTTTCAGGTTGGTAATAATGCCCTTAGTTGCATTGTTTACACTTGCCTTAATACTTTCCTACACCCGGGCTGCATGGGTAAGTTTAATCTTTGCCCTTGGTGTGTTTACAACAATGAAACTGAAAATAAAATTCCGAACTGTATTTATCATTTCATTGGTATTCTTCGGATTGCTGGGTGCTTTGCGCGAACAGATTATTATGAAACTGGAAAAGAACAGACAAGACTCATCAGCCGACCTTGCCGAGCACGTCCAATCAATTTCCAATATTTCTTCTGATGCATCAAACCTTGAACGATTAAACCGCTGGAGCAGTGCGCTGAGAATGTTTGCCGAAAAACCATTTCTTGGCTGGGGACCCGGAACGTACATGTTTAAATATGCGCCTTACCAAAGCTCTCAGGAAATCACCAGCATCAGTACTAACGCAGGTGATAAAGGAAACGCACACAGCGAATACATTGGTCCGCTAAGCGAATCAGGCTTATTTGGCGCTATTTCGTTTCTGCTCATTGTTATTCTCTCCAGCTACACTGCGATAAAACTTTATTTCAAACTGGAAGACAAGAGTATGAAGTTTTATGTTATGAGTATGTTGCTTGGCCTGATGACTTACTTTGTTCACGGCTTGCTCAACAACTTCTTAGATACCGACAAAGCTTCTGCCCCCTTCTGGGGATTTATGGCAGCCATTGTTACCATTGATGTTTATCATCGCAAGTACCTGACAAAAACTAACTCAACTCCTTCTCAACCAGAGCTGCCACAACCTGACCTGAAATAATAGAAGGCGGCACGCCCGGACCCGGAACGGTCAATTGTCCTGTAAAATAAAGGTTCTTTACTTTTCTGCTTTTAATGCGCGGCTTTAAAACTGCTGTTTGAAAAAGTGTATTGGCAAGTCCGTAAGCATTGCCTTTAAACGAATTGTAGTCCGAAATAAAATCACGGTGGGCATAACTCTTTTTGTAAACAATATGTTCGCGAATAGTTTGTCCTGTTCTTTTTTCAAGCCTATTCATCACCATCTCAAAATACGTTGAGCGGGTAGCTTCATTATCATTTAAACCAACTGCAACAGGAATAAGAATAAACAGATTTTCCATTCCTTCGGGTGCAACGTCAGCATCTGTTTTAGAAGGACAGCAAACATAAAAAAGC
>SXHM01000037.1 GCA_005773695.1 Bacteroidota bacterium | reverse complement strand
TTTAAAACTATTACAACCGAAGAGTTTCTGAAATACTTAGATGCAGAGTTCATCAAAAAGTATTCGCTTGATATTAATGTAGACGAATGGGTTTATAAAAACGGACTTCCTGCAAATTGTCCGCGTGTTGTTTCTGCAAAATTTAAAACAGTGGAGCAGGCTTTGTATTCCTGGAGCAAAGGAACAAAGCCTGAATTGCTTCCGACAAAAGACTGGACCTGTCATGAGTGGTTACACTTTATCCGCAACCTTCCGGGAAACATAAGCGCTGCTGAAATGGAAATATTGGACAATGCTTTTCATTTTACAAATTCAGGAAACTCAGAAGTAGCTGCGGCCTGGTTTGTTCAGGCAATCAACAGCAATTACAAAAATGCTTATCCCGAGATAGAAACCTTTTTAATGAATGTAGGGCGAAGAAAGTTCATTGTTCCGCTTTATAAACAGTTTGTTAAAACAGAAAAAGGAACCAAACTTGCTCAGGAAATTTATGCAAAGGCAAGACCTAATTATCATGCTGTGGCTGCAATTACGTTAGATGAACTTCTAGGCTACAAACAACCTTAGGTTTAATAATATGCAAAACGAACGAAGAAATTTCCTCACTAAAGTCGGCAAAGCAGCAGGAGCATTAACTATTGGCTCTTGGCTTGATCCGTTGAATGCATTAGCAATTGATAAAGCCTTTGAGCGCGTGCAATCACTTTCTCCTCTTGCTGTTGCCGAAGACGAAGATTTTTGGAAATGGGTTCGCCAGTGTTACACAATTAATTATGACATCATCAATTTAAACAATGGTGGCGTAAGTCCGCAACCCAAAGTAGTGCAGGAAGCATTTGAGAATTATAACCGCACCAGCAACTTTGGACCTTCCTATTATATGTGGCGAATTATTGACCAGGGGCGTGAGCCTTTGCGCAGAGAATTAGCACAGTTAGCGGGTTGTTCAGCTGAAGAAGTTGTTGTTAACAGAAATGCAACTGAGGCATTAGAGACCATTATTTTCGGATTGAATTTGAAAGAAGGCGATGAAGTAGTGCTGTGCAAATACGATTATCCCAACATGAAGAACGCCTGGTTGCAGCGCGAGAAAAGGGATAAAATAAAATTAGTGTGGGTTGATTTGCCTGTACCTGCTGAGAATGATGACGAGATAGTTTCCATTTACGAGAAAGCGTTAACCAGCAAAACCAAAGTGGTGCATGTTACACATGTTATTAACTGGACGGGACAGATTCTTCCTGTGAAAAAAATTGCTGACAAAGCTCATGCAAAAGGAATTGAAGTATTGTGCGATGGCGCACATTCATTCGCACATATCGAATACAAAATTCCTGACCTCGATTGTGATTATTTCGGAACCAGTTTGCACAAATGGTTGTGCGCACCATTTGGTTCGGGAATGATGTTTATTAAAAAAGAGAAGATTAAAAACATCTGGCCGCTGTTTGGAGCTGACAAGCCTGAAAGCGATGATATAAGAAAATTTGAATCGCAGGGCACGCGCAGCTTTGCAACAGAACAGGCAATCCGCAATGCCATTGAATTTCATTTGCTCATCGGTTCAGAGAGAAAAGAAGAACGTTTGCGTTTTCTTAAAAACTACTGGACAGAAAAAGTAAAAGATATTCCGAAAGTTAAATTCTATACTTCTTTGAAAACTGAATATTCCTGTGCGCTTTGCTGCGTTGGATTTGAAGGAATGAAACCTTCAGATCTGGAAAGCGAATTATTCAGCACCTATAAAATTCACACTACACCAATTGACTTTGAAGCAGTGCATGGCGTGCGTGTAACGCCTCATGTTTACACGTCATTGCGGGATTTGGATTTGTTGGTGAAAGCGATTAAAGAACTAGCAGCAAAATAAATTCTACTCAACAACAATTTTCCTGATTTCTCTTCCTTGCGGTGAAATGAAGTTAACAAGGTAAATTCCTTTTCCGACAGAACTTAAATCATACATTTCAGAGAAATCCCCAGAGAAGTTTTCAATTTTTTCTTTCATTACAATTTGACCGGCAACATTGATAAATTCAATGCTGTAATTTCCCGAGACAATAGCATTGAAAGTAATTTTTGTTTTGTCAGTAGCAGGGTTCGGGAAAATGCTGAAATTATTTAAAGAATATTCTGGAATTAGTGTCGGGTCTCCCGGATCAAGTGTAATATCATCTACTGCAAATGAAGGGTCGGTGCCGGTTGCATCGTCATTATTGATCCAGCGGAAACCGATTTTTACATTCGGATTATTGTCAGCGCTGGAAGGCAGAAGAACAGAATGTGCTGTCCATAAACCTTGACCGGTTGGACATACTAAAGTAGTTTTAGCAAGATCCTCCAACATAATCCATGTGTTACCTTCATAATACCAAAGTTCAGCGTTGTCTGTGCTCCCTTCACCATTTTCCATATATTTTAAAGAGAGAGTTATGCTACTTCGTCCGCTACAATCAATTGCAGGGGACACAATACGTTTATCTGTTTGAACACAGATATTAAAAGGAATACCACAAGTGCCGCCTGTATTGTAGGAGGCGCCATTATCAGCTGTAACTAAAGTAGAAACAGCAACATTTCCAACATGTAATGTTCTGTTAATAAGTGATGGAGTATCTAAACAGCCGTCACCACAATTTCCAACACCTGTTCCCGCTTCTGTGGCACTGACAAAAAAATCGTTTGCATAAGTATCATTTGTTCCGGTGTTTAGAACTGTCCATGCTCCGTTTGAGCCGGTATAGGAAGATGCAAGTGTTCCTTGCGAACAACCAACACCGAAATCTTCTGTCCAGAAAGGTTGAGTATATGAGTTAAGAGCGTAAGAGAGGAAGAAAGTCAGGAGTAAAATTGGTTTCATTTTATCAGGTTTGGTTAAGTAAAATAATGCAATATTTTCTGTCAGTCCAAATTTTTCACTAATAGCTGAATTGTTTTCCTGCTTCTTAACTCCAGTAAAATTTCAGTATTAACGGTAACCCGTTCAATCGTTTCCTGATTGTAATTACGCACAGTAATCAGTTCCAGTCCTGAGTTGTAAACCACTTTAAAATCCTTTTGCAGCAATGCAATCAGCGCAGGAATTTTGTAATGGTCATCGTCCACACTTACCGAAAAACTAATAGCGGTGTTTTGCATGATGTTAATTTTTATTCCAGCCTCTGAAAAGGTTTTGAAAATCTCCATCAGGTTTTTTTCCACTATAAAAGAA
>SXHM01000006.1 GCA_005773695.1 Bacteroidota bacterium | reverse complement strand
TGAGCTCAAACAATGTACTGTAACTGAAAAGGGGGCTCGCGACGGCATGCAAGCAACCAGTATTAGTATCAAGGGCGTGCGTGCGATCAAACAGTGCCGCAGAGCAACGGGAATCGCAACGGCATGCGGGGCAACAGGTATATATTAGCATCAAACACATAGGCAGACTCAAACTAACAACAGAAAGGGACTTCAGTCCGAGAGAACTTCGGAAAGTGAACACCTTCTACCAACATGTCGGTTGTTGTTACCGCTTGTTTGCCGTCAAAATCAAGCACGGCAGCATCATCGCCAACACCTTTTACAGACGAGGGGTTTTTCAGTTGAATGGTTTGTGTCAGGTGTTTTATCAGTCCGAACTCGCCAAGTGCGCTGAGTTCGGTGCGGTTGTTTGCGTTTTCTAGCATGGGGCAAAGATAGACGATGTAAAATATAAATTATCTTTGCCCACCCAAAAATAAATTAAATGTCAAATCACGGAAAGCTCATCATATTTTCAGCTCCTTCAGGTGCGGGAAAAACAACGCTTGTCCGACACCTTTTAGAAATTTCTACACTAAATCTTGCTTTCTCGGTTTCGGCAACCAGCAGACCTATGCGCAGCTATGAAGCAGATGGCAAAGATTATTTTTTTCTTACCGTAGAAGAATTTAATAATAAGATTCAGAAACTGGAATTCCTGGAATGGGAAGAGGTTTACAAAGACCAGTATTATGGAACCTTGAAATCAGAAGTAGATGGTTTACTGAAAGCAGGAAAAAACGTGATTTTTGACATTGATGTAGAAGGAGGATTGAACCTGAAAAAGATATATGGCAATAAGGCCTTAGCCATTTTTGTAAAGCCGCCATCCATTAAGCATCTTGAAGAAAGGTTGAATACCCGATCCAGCGAGGATGAAGAAAGTTTAAAAAAACGGTTGGAAAAAGCAGTTGCAGAACTGGAATATGCTCCTCAGTTTGATAAGGTTCTGTTAAATGACAAGTTGGAAAAGGCAAAGAAAGATGCGGAAGTTTTTGTTTCAGATTTTCTTGGAATAAGTCTTGACTAAACAAAAAAAGATTGGTTTATTCTTTGGTTCATTTAACCCAGTTCATATCGGGCATACCGCTAGTGCAGGTCATATGCTTGAATTCACAGATCTGGACGAGGTGTGGATGGTAGTTTCGCCTCATAATCCTTTAAAAAAGAAAGAAAGTCTGCTGAGTGACACACACCGTTTACGCCTTGTTCGTGAAGCCATTGGTGATAATACTCGGATAAAAGCCAGCAATATTGAATTCAAACTTCCTCAGCCAAACTATACTATTGATACACTTGCTTACCTGCGTGAAAAACACCCTGCACAAAAGTTTGTCCTGATTATGGGCACGGATAACCTCCAAAATCTCAGTAAATGGAAGAACTATGAGCAGATACTGGCAAATTATTCCATTTATGCCTACAAAAGACCAGGGTTTGACAGCGGAAAGTTTGCCAATCATCCATCTGTAAAAATTACGGATGCTCCTTTAATGGAAATCTCTTCCAGCTTTATCCGGCAAGCGATTAAGGATAAAAAAGACGTGCGTTACCTGTTGGCGCCACCTGTTTGGCAATACATTAAAGAAATGCACTTTTATGAAAAGTGAGCAGATACTGTTTGCTTTCTTCAAAATGTTTCTATATTTGCAGCCCCTTACAAAAAAATAACGGGAAATTTAATTCAACAACATTAAAAAATGGCAAATCATAAATCATCAGTAAAGCGCATCAGATCTAACGAAGCGAAACACCTGACCAACAAATATCAGGAGAAATCAACCCGCACAGTTATTAAAAAACTGAGAACAACAACTGACAAGAAAGAAGCAGTTGCTTTACTTCCAAAAGTAAAATCTATGCTGGATAAACTGGCTAAAAAGAACGTAATTCATAAAAACAAAGCTTCTAACCTGAAGTCTAAATTGACTAAGAAGGTTGCTGCTCTGAAATAAATAATTTCGGCTATCAAATATAAAAAGCCTCTTGCCAAAAGCGAGGGGCTTTTTAATTTTAATACTTTAGTGGCGCAATGCACGAATACGAAACCAAACTAAGCATAAAATCATGGGCTGAAGCCGACCGACCGCGCGAAAAATTGCTTGCGAAAGGAAAGTCAGCACTGTCTGAAGCCGAGATGATTGCCATTTTGATTGGCTCGGGGAATTTGGAAGAGAGTGCAGTAGAGCTTTCAAAAAGAATTCTCAATTCTGTAGATAATAACTTAGTTGAACTCGGTAAACTGGACGTTAATGCTCTTTGCAAATTCAAAGGAATTGGTGAAGCTAAAGCTATCAGCATCATTGCTGCACTGGAATTGGGCAGAAGGCGCAACGAACAAACAACACCTGAAAGGGAAAGCATAACCAGCAGCAAACAGGCTTTTAATCTTCTTCACCCGATACTTGCTGATCTGCCCCATGAAGAATTTTGGCTGATATTTTTGAATCGGGCAAATAAAGTGATTAAAAAACAGGCAATCAGCAAAGGTGGGGTTGCAGGAACGGTAGTGGATGCAAAAATGATTTTTAAACCTGCGGTTGAAAATCTTGCTTCCTCTGTTATACTTTGTCACAATCATCCTTCGGGAAACCGAACTCCAAGCCAGGAAGACATTGCGCTTACGCGAAAAATAAAAGAAGCAGGCAAATTACTGGATATTAGTGTTCATGACCATATTATAATTGCTAACGATAATTATTACAGCTTTGCTGACGAAGGATTTTTATAATTTATGCTAAAGATTTTTACAATAGTGGGAGCTCGCCCACAGATTATTAAAGCTGCTGCTATCAGCAGGCAGGTTAGAACTATTTTTAAAGATAAAATTCAG
>SXHM01000036.1 GCA_005773695.1 Bacteroidota bacterium | reverse complement strand
GGTTGCGGCTGCAGTTGTGCTTTCGACTGACAATATAACACCTTCTGCATTATAGATCGCCAGACCACCTCCGGCAGTTGCTATCCAAACATTCATATTGTCATCGGTTGTTAAAGATCTTACATCGTTTACCGGCAGTGATGAGTTGCTTGTACGGTGACTATTCCAGTGTGTGCCGTCAAATTGAATTACTCCGTTATCAGTTGCAAACCAAATATCTTTTCCGCAGCTAACATCATTCACAGATTGAAATGGAAAACCGGTAATTGAGTAGTTGATATTACTCCAGATGTTTCCTGTAACTCTTACAATCCCGTTTGCTGTTCCTATCCAGATGTTATCGTCTTTATCAAATGCAATAGCTTTTACTTCGTTGCTTTGCAAAGCTGAGTTAGAGGTGTTGTAAGTTGTCCAGTTTTCGTTTTCTAACACTCCAATTCCATTACTGAATGTGCCTGTCCATATTATATTGTTGCTATTGATAGTAACTGAGTTGATACCGTTAGCAGGTATCTGAGAATTGCTTGTGTTGTATACTGTCCAGCTGATATTGTCATATTTTACAAGCCCACCGCCCCAGGTTCCAATCCATTTGTTGCCATTTTGGTCAATAGTTATACAACGGATAATATTTACTGGCAATGCAGAATTGCTGGTATTGTAAATTGTCCACTCGTGGTCATATAATTTAGCAAGACCGCTTTCGGTAGCAATCCACAATGCTCCGTTTTCATCACGTGCAATGTCATTTATTTGATTGTTAGGGAGATCAGAGTTTTGTGTTGTTAAGGTTGTCCAGTTTGAACCGTTGAAATAGTTAAGTCCTGCTGAAGTTCCTATCCATGCCCTGTTTCCAATAGTTGTAACAGTCAGAACAGAATTACCTGCAAGCGGTGAATTAGTTGTATTGTAAATTTCCCAATCGGTTGTTTGAGCATTTGTTGCAGCGGTAAAGCTTATCAGCAAAACACTACACAGGATGATGATTTTTGTTTTCATATTATTATTTATTTGGGTTATTATTTTATTTCTGTTGATTGTAAAATTCTACTACAAAGGACCTTCATTCAATTGTTAAATACTTTTAAATAATGCTAAATAATGTTAAAAATCGGGCACACGTTTGGCTGTAAGACCTTCTGAAAGCCTTTATCTTACTGTTTTTTTAAATTGTTATAATTTTCCGAAGCTGAACTCTATTTCAAACTCTTGTCCTTCAGTTCCACTTGTGATTGCTATTTTGGAGTGATGTAGTTTGTTGCCTACATACTCATTAAGAAAACTATTTTTACCAGAGACTTCTTTCACAATGATGAGATTGTTTTCGTTGATGCTGAATTTTACGGTAACGCTTGCATGCCCTATCTTTTCTCTGCTAAGTTCAGGCATACCGATTTTCTTTACAACCTGTTCGCGAACTGCAGAGGCGGTTGTTTTGTTAGAGGTGTTTTTTGCTTCTACCTTGCCGGTGCTAATAAGCAGGCTGGTAATGAGAGAGAATATTATTGCTAAAGTTTTCATTTTTTCTTTTATTAATTATTTTTTGCTGATATGATATTTAATACCAAATGCTATCGAGTTTCAGAATGACGTTTTGTTTTTGTTAAGACACACCTTTGGCTGTCCGGGGTGTTTTTCCGGGTATTATTTTTCGATTATCTTCTGTTAAATTTTAGAGAACGAGATTGGTATCGGGATTTTTAAGTTCCAGATACATACGGTTGAGTTTGCTCAATTGATCATACTGTTCGCGAGTTACTCCTATGTCTGCGGCTGCTGATTCTGTCTTTTTCTTTTCCCTTTTACCAGGTTCAGGTGGGGCAGGAGGTGCTGTGACTTCGGGCTCTTCCGGTGCTTCGGTATTCCAGTCTTCGCTGTCATCCTCATCATCAGAACTTATGTTTTTCAGGTTATCACAATCTACACAGCTTAAACCATTCTCGGTCATTTTCCATCTGCGGTTTACCATATCACTATCCCATGTATTGGTGGTGTTACCGATATCGTAAATGATGTGCTTCATGCTTTTGTTCAGATAAATGGTTTGTCCAACAGGGATGTGCAAAATCATTTTCACATCCTGCATGCGCCATTTATCTTTTTTGTCAAGGCTCATATATTTATCAAGTTGCAATACTGAATCTTTCATCGAGAATTTATAACTTACTTTTTCTGCATTTCCAACTGCTTCTTTGCGGGTAAGACCTCTTGAGTAGCGGATAACTTCCAGCTCTATGCTGTCGGTATTGCTTTTTTCAATATCCAGTTCAGGGGTGCGGAACATTTGTTTTTCGTGTTCATCGAGGTACACATTCCATTCTCCCAATTCTGCACTTTGTTCTTCAAGGTCTTTAAAGTTATTATTCAATTCAAGATACAATACTTCTGAAGCAACAGGTTTTGCAAGGTTAAATTTTGCACGCTGTGTATTCAATACCTTAAAATCTTTTGCAACCGATACTGCTACAATGATGCTGATGATTACACCTGTTGTCCATAATAATGAGAAAATCCAGCGGAAAGCTCTGTTTCGGGTTTTGATACCGAAGATGATTTTTACCCCTGCGAATACCATACCCAGCAAAGGAATACACAATACCAGTGCTGCTCCAACGGTAGCCCAGTTAATCAGTTGCTGACTGCCCAGAAAGGTATACATGATTTCATTAAGTGTTAAACGAATTTCATCACCCTGACCATTAATGCTTACAAATCCAGGAAGTCCAACAAGCGATGCTATTACCACCACCAGCAATATGATTCCAATCAGAAGAAACAGTACGCCTATTATTTTGCCGATAGCTTTAAATATCATTCTGAAAAGGGTGGCAATAAAATCAAGCACTTCATGAATACCGGTGCGTATTTTCCCATCTTTGCGGCCTAAGTCTTTTGCTTCGCCTGAAAGATTTTTTAAACGGTCTTTCAGTTCATCCATTTCTTCGCGTACTGTTTTTTCAATGTTGTGCACATTTACTCTTTCACCACGCATTTCCAGCTTTTCTGCTGTGGTGCGTGCTTTCGGGATAATGATCCACAGTATTAAGTAGAGCAGAAAACCGCTTCCGAAGACAAAGAAGGAGATGGCAAAAGCTCCGCGCAAGATTATAGGGTCAATATCAAAGTAAGAGCTGATGCCCGAGCACACACCGCCCAATATTTTTTCATCGGGGTCGCGGAAAATTCTGCGTCTTCCTTTGCGTGCCGAAGAAGGTTCACTTGCTGAAGCTGCGCTTTCAGTATATGTTCCTGAGGCATCACCTTCGCCTGCAAAGGCTTCGGGCTGGCCCATTACTGCTATTACTTCGTCCACGTCTTTCATGGTTACAACTTGTTTGGTGTTTCCGGTTTTTTCGCGGAACATTTCGGCTATGCGGGCTTCTATGTCGCCTATGATTTCATCACGGCCTTCGCTTTGC
>SXHM01000035.1 GCA_005773695.1 Bacteroidota bacterium | reverse complement strand
TGTCTGTAGGCGAACACTTTAGGGACATGATTAGTTTGGTTTATCCAAAGATTTGTATCGCTTGTGACAGGCCTTTGCTCAAGCACGAAGGAAGCCTTTGTACATTTTGCATTTATTCGTTGCCCAAAACAAATTTTCACACCCAAAATGATAACCTGGTAAGTAGATTGTTTTGGGGTAAAAGTGAAATTGAAGGTGCCGCTTCGTATTTTCATTTTGAAAAGGGAGGACATGTCCAGCAGCTAATTCATAAATTTAAATACAAAGGTCTTAAGGAAATAGGTATTGAAGTTGGAATGCATTACGGAGCAGAACTTAAAGATTTTGCACCTTATGCTAATGCTGATATAATTGTTCCTGTTCCTTTACATAAGAGTAAGCAACGTAAAAGAGGTTATAATCAAAGTGAGTTTTTTGCAATAGGGCTTTCGCAGTCAATGAAAATTCCTACTGATGTTACTTCACTTTACCGAGCAAAAGCAACCGACACCCAGACAAGAAAATCAAGATTTGAGCGTTTTGAAAATGTGGAATCTATTTTTCAGTTGAAGGGAAATCATTTGCTTTCGGCCAAGCATATTTTATTAGTGGATGATGTAGTTACAACCGGGTCAACCTTAGAGGCATGTTGCCAAACATTAAAAGCAGCCGGAAATAAAATTAGTTTGGTTACTATGGCTTATGCGAAGTAATTAAGCAATAAAACCTTTTGCTCTGAATGAGTTTATTTCTTCGGTTGAAAAACCGGTTTCAGAAAGTATTTTGGTTGTATCTGCACCTAATTTTGGTGCAGGTTCAGGTGCTTGATTTTCGCTCTCCGAAAATTTTATTGCAGCACCAATGGTGTTGAGTTTTTTAGATCCGGTTGTTACAATCATTTTCCGGTGGATTAAATTTTTGTTTTGTGCTAATTCTGAATTTTCTAAAACCGGGGAAAGGCAAACATCATGCAATTCAGAGAATTGTTCCCATTCTGCTCTTGTTTTACTTTTAAAAAGTACAGAAACTTCTTCTTTCAGTTTTTGTATTTCGTCTGCTGGAGCAAAGGTTTTATTTTTCCATTCGGGTTTATTTACAGCATCGCAAAAGGTCACCCAGAACTTTGGTTCCAAAGCACCAAGCGCAACAAATTTTGCATCAGCAGTTTCGTAAACGTTATAGTTTACGAGTTCACCTGATAATTGAAAATTTTCACGTTCTATGTTTCTGCCGTCAGCCCAGGAGGCAGCATGAATTAGTGTTGCAAAAGGCATTGCTGATTCGGTCATTGAAATATCTACATGTTGTCCTTCACCAGTTTTTGAGCGTTGAAGTAAAGCTGCAAGACACCCACTCACTGCTGCATATGAACCGGAAACATCAGCAATCTGCACTCCGGGGATTACCGGTCTTTCTTTTGTGCCTATATTGGCAAGCAATCCCGACATAGCAATGTAATTCAAATCGTGCCCTGCTTTTTGAGCATAGGGTCCTGTTTGTCCGAAACCGGTTATTGAAACGTAAATAATTTTGGGATTTATTGCTTTTGCTTGTGAGTAACCCATTCCCATTTTTTCCAATACACCAGGACGAAATTGTTCCACCACTACATCAGCGGATTTTACTAATGCGAAAAACAATTCTTTGCCTTCCTGCGATTTTAAATTCAGTGCAATGCTACGTTTATTGCGATTAAGCGAAAGGTATAAAGCAGAATCATCGTCTACAAAAGGAGGGAAAAAGCGGATGTAGTCGGGTGAATTCAGGTCTTCAATTTTTATTATTTCAGCTCCCATATCGGCCAGCATTTGTGTTGCCAATGGTCCGGGAAGCAGACGGCTGAGGTCAAGTATTTTTATTCCGGTAAGAGGTAATGAATTCATCCTTATTTTACTTTAATATTGTAGCGACAAATATGGCAATCTCCTGAATAGCCCTGACAAAATTAAATTCCAAAAAATCTATCTTTGCCCTCATGTACTACAACAATATTTTAGAAACAATCGGAAACACACCTTTGGTGAAACTTAACAAAGTAACAAAGGGTGTTAATGCAACCGTTCTTGCCAAAGTAGAAACGTTCAACCCCGGTCATTCCATCAAAGACCGTATGGCGGTGAAAATGATTGAAGATGCCGAGAAATCGGGAGTTTTAAAACCGGGCGGAACTATAATTGAGGGAACTTCGGGAAACACAGGAATGGGTTTGGCTATTGCAGCTATTGTAAAAGGTTATCGCCTTATATGCACCATGCCAGACAAGCAAAGTAAAGAAAAGATGGACATGTTGCGTGCAATGGGAGCAGAGGTTGTGGTTACTCCAACAAATGTTGAGCCTGATGATCCGCGTTCTTATTATTCAGTTGCCAGAAGATTGAATAAAGAAATTCCGAATTCTTTTTACCCGAATCAATACGATAATATGAGTAATACGGTTGCTCACTACGAGCAGACAGGTCCTGAGATTTGGGAGCAGACCGAAGGAAAAGTTACACACTTAGTTGTTGGTGTGGGAACAGGAGGAACTATTTCGGGAACAGGAAAATATCTAAAAGAAAAAAATCCGAATATTCAGGTATGGGGAATAGATACGTATGGTTCGGTATTTAAGAAATATCACGAGACAGGTATCTTTGACGAGAAAGAAATCTATTCCTACTTAACCGAAGGAATTGGTGAAGATATTTTGCCAAAAAATGTCGATTTCAGCGTCATTGACTTATTTGAGAAAGTAACAGACAAAGAAGGAATGCTGATGACGCGCAGACTGGCAAAAGAAGAAGGGATATTTGTAGGAAACAGCGCAGGGTGTGCTGTGAAAGGTTTGCTGCAACTGAAAGACAGGTTAACTGAAAAAGATGTTGTTGTTGTTATTTTTCATGACCATGGAAGTCGCTATGTTGGTAAAATTTTTAATGACGACTGGATGCGCGACCGTGGATTTCTGGAGAAACCAAAAATTACAATCAGTGATATTGCAGGAAATAATGCAATGGAAATTATTACGATTGATGAAAGTGCATTGGTTGCCGAAGCGATTGCAAAAATCACAAAAAATAATGTTTCGCAACTTCCTGTTTTCAGTGGCGATAAACCTGTTGGTTCAGTAAATGATGGTCAGCTTTTTTCTTTGTTGATGGAAAATCCTGCTGCTAAAAATGAAAAAATAGGAAC
>SXHM01000034.1 GCA_005773695.1 Bacteroidota bacterium | reverse complement strand
TAAAGAATTTGTGGTGAAAGGCATGAACGGAAAGATATTGGCAGAAGAATGGAAACACGGACCGGAAGCCTATCTCGGAACGAATGTTAAATATTTTCCGAATTTATTTTTCCTGATTGGGCCTAATACCGGACTTGGAAATAATTCTATGATTTTTATGATTGAAGCACAAGTAAATTATATAGTTCAATGTATAAAAAGCCTGCGCGAGAATGGCTATAAATACTTGGATGTGAAAGAAGGTACACAGGAAAATTACAACAAGGAACTACAAAAAAAGCTAAAGAATACAATCTGGAATACAGGTTGCGCAAGCTGGTATCAGACAGCAGAAGGAAAGAACACTTCCATTTGGCCGGGCTTTACCTTTCAGTATTGGAAGCGAATGAAGAATTTGAATCGGGAAGATTTTAAATGGGTTAAATAAAAAGTATTATACATGTTCATTGGTCATTTCGCATTAGCTTTTGGAGCGAAAAAAGCAGCTCCTAAACTATCACTTGGCACAACTTTTTTAGCAGTTCAATTATTGGATTTGCTTTGGCCACCATTTCTGCTTATCGGAATAGAGAAAGTGAAAATTGAATCTGGAAATACAGCTTTTACACCACTAAACTTTATTCATTACCCGTTTTCACATAGCCTTGTCAATGCAGCTGTTTGGGCAATGTTGTTTGTAACGGTGTTTTATTATATCCGCAAAGATTTTAGAAGTGCAGTTATTATTGGAGTTCTAGTTCTTAGCCATTGGTTTCTTGATTTGCTCACACATCGTCCGGATTTACAAGTATTTCCTTGGAGTGATTGGAAAGTGGGTTTGGGTTTATGGAATAATGTTGCCCTGACTTTAGCAGTTGAAGTAGGTTTGTTTGCTGCCGGAATTTACATTTTCATCTCCAACACAAATCTTGATAAAAAACACAAAATTATTTTTTGGAGTCTGATTATATTTTTGTTGTTAGTGTATGTAATGAATGTATTTGGTCCACCACCTCCAAGCGAAGAAGCAATCTCTTATGCAGGCTTTTCCTTGTGGTTGTTGGTTGCGTGGGCCTACTGGGCTGATGCAAGCTAAACCGTTTGTGAGAACAACTTAGCCTGTGGTTGACTTCTGTGCAGGCGCGCATCAAAAGCCATACAGATATTCCGGATAAAATTCTTTCCTTTAGCTGTAACCTTAAGATTAAAAGGAACAATGGCGACTAACTCATCAAGTTCCAATTCTTCTAACTGTTCCAGTGCTGAATATAGTGTATAGCATTGTTCATCTTCTCTCTGCCAAGATGTTTCGCCCTTACATATAATATTCAGAATATGTTGACGAAGAATTAAATCTTCTGCGTTGAGTAAATGTCCCCTAAAAACAGGCAACCCACCTTTATTTATTTTTTCAATATAACCTTCAACCGTTTTTACATTTTGTGCAAATGCTGTCCAGCTATCACTGATAGAAGAAACTCCTAGGCCAACCAGCAATCGGGTTTTGTCTGAAGTATAGCCCATAAAGTTGCGATGTAACTTTCCTGTTCCTGCTGCTTTGAAAAGTGAATCGGTTGGTATTGCAAAATGATCCATTCCAATTTCTAAATAGCCTGCCCATTCCAGCATTTCTCTTCCTGTTTCGTAAAGTTTACGCTTTGTTTCCGGTTGGGGTAAATCACTATCAGAATAGCCGCGCTGTGCAGGTTTTATCCAGGGAACATGAGCATAGCTGTAAAATGCAATGCGGTCGGGGCGAAGAAGTTTTACTTTGTCTATAGTATCGGTAATGCTTTCTACGGTTTGAAAAGGAAGTCCGTAAATCAAATCATAGTTAACAGATGTGTAACCTATTTCGCGTGCAAGTTCTGTTATTTTTTTTACCTGTTCAAAACTTTGCAAACGATGAATTGCTTTTTGAACGCGAGGGTCAAAATCCTGTATTCCTAAGCTCAAACGTCTGAAACCTGCTGCATAAAGAGTTTCAAGATGTTCTTTAGTCGTGTTATTGGGATGTGCTTCAAAACTGAGTTGCGCATCTTTGAGGAGATGTCCGGAAGAAATAATACCATCCATCAAAGCAGCAAGATTTTCAGGACTAAAGAAAGTAGGTGTTCCACCACCAAGGTGTATTTCTTTGATGCGCGGAGTTTCCTGAAAAGTATCCAGATACATTGCCCATTCTTTCAAAAGGGCATCAATATACGGACGCTCAACAGCATGATTAATTGTTATGCGAGTATTGCATCCGCAATAAGTACAGAGGCTTTCACAAAATGGCAAATGAATATAAAGACTAATACCTTCGGTGTCGTTTGTTTGACGGAATGCATCTAAAACCTGTGCTTTCCATGTTTCGGTTGTAAGATTATTTTCCCAATAAGGAACAGTGGGGTAACTGGTGTAGCGTGGACCGGGAACATTGTATTTGCTGATAAGTAACTTACTCATTTTAAGCTGCTATCTTTTCAAGTTGGAAATATTCTCTTGCTTTTGCGGCTACCTCTTTCTCTGTCATGTAGTCAGCAGCTTCAATTTTAGTTATTATCAATTTCAGCGATTCGTAATTTCTGATTTTGGCAGCTAGCTCATTTTTTGCTTCTGCCGGACCAAAAATATATACTTCAGAATCTTCGCTGATGCGAAGAACTACCTCAAGGTAATACTTACGCAACAACTCTTTTTGTCTGTTCTCAAATCCTGTTTCATCGGTGATAAAATGTGAGCCCATGCGAGCATTATTCTTGTTGCGGTCTTCTCCGTCTTCACGCTCTCTGCCTTCAAATCCGGATTCGATTAAGAAATTTATTTCTTCATTTTTTTCATTGAAGTTTACAATTACTGCACGTTTGTGATCAATCCAAATTCCTGTTTTGTTTTTTCTATTCATTTTATAGGATATATTTATTCAGATTCAAATCTTTTTTTAAACGATCAACCATAGTTTTCTCAGCTTTGTTTTTGCCCTTGAAAGAATTGGAAACACTGGTAGCTAAATAATATGCTTTCTCTCTCATTTCTAATGTTACATAGTTGTCATGTTCTTTTACAAATGATATAAACGAATCATAGGCTAAGTCAGCATCAACATCCATCTCTTCATATGCTTCAAATTCAAATTCAGCATAAAAAGCAGCATCCGTTCCGAATGTATCCTTTTCTTTTTCAGCAGAAACCAATTCTGATTTGATAATCCTTTTTAATTCCTGAACTTCATGTGGATTTATTT
>SXHM01000033.1 GCA_005773695.1 Bacteroidota bacterium | reverse complement strand
TTTTTCTGTTTTTACAGGTTGGGCTGCTTTCTCAACAACTGTATTTTTCTTTTCAACTTCCAATACTGATTTTTCAGTTTTTGCAGGCTGAATTATAGTTTCAGATTTAGTTTTAACTACTGTTTCATTACCGGCTCCTTTTATTTTTTTACGAGCCTCTTCTTTAAGGCGCTCAATCTCTGATTGGTCAGCTGCATTCTGTTTAGGTACTTCTTTTGCAGGTTCTGTTTTAGTTACTACAGGAGGGTTACTCTGAATAGATTTTTGCTGAATTTCCGTTGCTGTTATTTTTTCCTGTTTGGGTGGAGCTGAAGGCTTTTCCTGAACAACAGATTTTACTTCTTCTGTTTTATCTATAACAGCCGGTTCAAACTCTAGCTTTTCTTGGGCCTTCGTACTTTCCGCTTGTTTATAGTTTGTAGCAGTTGCTTCTGTATTACTAACTTTTGGTTGATCTTTTACCATTTCTCTGATAATATCTTCAACCTTGTAAACAATGGTATCACCTTTTGCTGTTATGAATATATTTTTTTTGCCCGGAGTAATTTTTTCCAAATTTACGTTTACAAATATTTCAAACTCCTGATTCGTTTGTCCAAAAACCAAACATCCTGAAAAAAGAAAAATTATTGTGGTGACTAATTTTGACATAGTAGCAGCTTTTAACCTCATAAAATACAGAGCAAGTTTATGAAAATATCTTTTATTCTGTTTTGTATAAGTCAAATTAATACTTTTGTCCCAAGCGATGGTTCTTAGTGAAGATTTCAAATTCACAGGATTAAAATGGGAATCAGGTGAAAATCCTGAACAGTTCCCGCTGCTGTAAGTTCTTTTTTGATTTTCGGAAATCTTTGCCACTGTTTAGCTTTTAGTTGACGGGAAGGCTCCGGAAAAGAACGAGTCAGAAGACCTGCCATAGCCCGACAAAGGCTAAATACTTTCGGGTAAAAAGTATTATGCGGATCGAGTAAAATCGGTTTATCGTTTGTTTCAACATTTTATTATTTCTGCGTGTTTTTTTGCAGAATTATTCTTTCGACAGCATTGTGCATTTTCTGCACCTGCTATGCTTTGGCCCAAAAAATAAATCAAGATTCGATTTACAAATTATCAGAAGCAACAATTAATGAAACGCGACTAAACGATTTCAGCACTGGGTTAAGCATTATTAAAATTGAACGGAAGAAAATTGAAGCAAGTCTTTCGCTGAATTTAGCAGAAGTAATATCGGAAAACAGTGCTGTATTTTTAAAGACATACGGACAAGGAAGTCTAGCAACTATAAGCATTCGAGGAACCGGACCTGCACACACAGGTTTATTCTGGAACGGGATTAATATCAATCCGCCTAATCTCGGGCTTTCTGATTTTGCAATTATACCCGCAGCACTTATTAAAAACGCTGAAATACAATTAGGGAGTTCTGCTTCGCTTTTCGGAAGCGGAGTAATTGGCGGAGCTGTTCACCTAAACTCACGACCCGATTTTAGAAAAGCGATGAACATTTCTGTCTCAGGATTGGCCGGAAGCTTTGGATTATATGAAGGTTCCGGTTTCGGTGTTTTATCTAATAAAAAATGGTATTCGCGGGTGGCCGGCTATTACCGTGAATGTGAAAATAATTTTCCTTACAGCAACACTGCAAAGTTTGGCAATCCAAAAGAGAAACTCGTTAGTTCTGATTATTTCAGCTATGGCGGAACAGCCGAAATTCATCGTCTTTTTAAACACAATTACTTTGTTGCTCTGCACGCATGGCATACCTATACAAATCGAAACCTGCCGCCTTCCATGACCAGCAGTGATAATGGTGAACAGCAAAGCGACAGTTCATTTCGTTTCTTGCTTGAAGCCAAAAAGTTATTTATAAAATCAACACTGAAAACAAAAATTGCCTGGCTGAATGAATACCTGCGCTATGATAATGAAACAGCCACAATTCATGAAAAAGTAAATACACAAGGCATTATAAGCGAAGCAGAATTTGCAACACAGGTATTCAGAAAAACGAAGATCAACTTTGGAATTAATTACACTTACTATTATGCTGACATTATTCAATACAAAATTGCAAAAACCAGAAATCAGGCTGCTGCATTTTTTTCGTTTCTATACCCTTTTACAAAAATAAGATGGAAAGCAACCGTAAACCTTAGACAAGAGATAGTAGAAGGCTATGCAGTTCCATTTACACCATCATTAGGTATGGAAGGAAAAGTGTGGAAATTCATTTCGGCAAAAGCCAATTTTTCACGCAGTTATCGTGTGCCTACTATGAATGACCGCTATTGGGTGCCGGGCGGAAATCCAGACCTGAAGCCCGAAAGCGGTTGGAATGCCGAAGCAGGGATATTCACTTCCATCTTGGATACCACCAAATCAGTTACTCCCAATTTTTCTGCAACGGCATTAAGTTCGTTGATTGATAACTGGATTTTATGGCAACCCTTACCAACAAATACAAATATCTGGACACCTGTAAACCTTCAAAAAGTATGGGCTCGCGGACTGGAAGGCAATGCAGGTTTGAGATTGAAGCAACGCACGATTGAAACCGGCATCAACGTATTTTATTCCTACACACTTTCAACCATTGTTGAAACTTCAGACGCATTAAAAGCCAGCATCAATAAGCAACTGATTTATGTGCCCCAGCATAATCTGAGCGGGTC
>SXHM01000032.1 GCA_005773695.1 Bacteroidota bacterium | reverse complement strand
TATTATGTGCAACTTGATTCAAAAAAACTGTTGCTTCGCTGAACGATTTTTGTTCAACTGCTGAAATGTACTCAGCCAGCAAGCCATCGTTGTTCTTGAGTTTCCTGTTGAATACTATTTTCTTGTAAGGCGGAAAAATAATATGTCTGGAAGTATTGATTTCTGCTGGAGCATAGTTAGCCACAAAGCCACCAAGTCCCGGAACAACAACACAATCGTGTTCAAGCAATAGTTCAGAAATATATTTTCCAGTTTGGTTCATTTATGTGCAAAAGTAAAAAATTAGCGCGAAAAATAAAGCACCTGCGCTCTTTTCAGGTCAAGAGGCGAGTCAATTGCTATGCTTTCAAGTTCAGTTTCAGCTACTTTGATTTTATAACCGTTTTCAAGCCAGCGCAATTGCTCAAGTGATTCGGCAATTTCCAACGAAGAGGGCTGAAGCGAAGTAATATCTTTCAATGTTTCTGCTCTAAATGCATATAGTCCAAGATGTTTGAAATAGGTTGGTGAAATTTCACTCTGGCGGTTGAAAGGAATTGCGCTTCGACTGAAGTACAACGCATAATTATTCATGTCTTTAACAACTTTCACCACATTTTGATTTTCAATATCCTCTTTCTTTTCAATTTTTTTAACAAGCGATGCAATTCTGCACTCAGGATCTGAAAAGCAGGAAATTAGTTTATGAAATTGTTCAAGTTGAATAAAAGGTTCATCACCCTGAAGATTAATAACCACATCAAACTGTTCATCCACTTTTTCCAATACTTCAAAACATCTGTCTGATCCGCTTTTGTGCTCTGTTGAAGTCATCACAACCTCACCAAGAAAACCTTTAACATGCGAAAATATTCGGTAATCATCTGTGGCAACAATAACTTTTTCAGCAACACCTGATTTTATAGCCTGCTCATATACCCTTTGAATCATTGTCATTCCGCCAATATCGGCAAGCGGCTTTCCCGGAAAACGAGTTGAGGCATAACGCGCAGGAATGATTATGATTGTTTTCATTTTAAGACGACAATACTAAAGTATTTATTTTTAACTCAGTTAGTCAAAGCAAGAGTCATCGTCAATTTGAATGCAAAATTGTCGATGACATCTGTTCTTTGATAACCGCCATAGCGATAATGAACACTAGCTCCCAAACCCAAAAGATTAACCCGCAGAATATTATTTATTGCAAGACCTGTTTCAAAATAACCTTTCTCAAATGAACGTGCAGCGGGGTTAAAATGATTTATCGGGTTACTTAAAAAACCGAAACCAATATTGTTAAGCAAAACAATATTTGGACGGAATTTTTTGTAACGCAACAACAAGCTTCCAAAATCGTGTTTATGAAATAAAGCAACGTAACTGCTTGAAAGAAATTCATTCATACCCATTGTTTCAAAACTGTTTTCTGTAGCTATCGGATATTTCTGATAACTACCTCTGCCATTGAAAAGTTTTGCATAAGGAACATCTGATGTTACTATACCTCCTATTAGCTGAATACTTTCACTTCCCAATGATTTGATGTAAAATGATTTCTCAATTTTCGCTGTAATTTTCCAATAATCGTAAGCTCCGTTAAGCAGGTTGTCAAAGCCTTTGTTAAAAGTAAGCCATACTACCGGAAATTTTGTTCCGGTAGAAAACTCCATTCTGCCGGCACGCAGGAATTTTTCTCGATAGGCGAATTTAAAACCAATCTCTGCTTCGGTGTATTCAAATCGCTTTACGCCTATAGTTATTCCCTCTGATGACTTACCAAACAAATAATTATCTGTTGGTGTGTTATATTGTTTACGACCTGCTAATTGCACTTTCAGATATTGAAAAAGGCGAAATGAAAATGCTGCTTCATACTGATCAACAATATCTCTTTGCCCAAGAAAATAATTGCGGTAGGCTTCAGTAAATGTCGGTCTGCGATCAAGTGCAAAATTTGTTTTTCCGGATTCCGGAATATCATGAAACCATGAAAGTTTTAGCGTTGATTCTGATTCTTTATGAAAGAAAATACTTGCATCTGCACCATACTTAAAACCCTTATCACGAAAGCCATAGCCGAAATAACCGCCTACATTGAAAAATCGTGAAATTCTGTCATTAGTATAAATACCTAAACCTAATCGCACAGATTCATAAGTGTTGGCTGCAATAATCCGGTTTAAATCCAAATCGATAAAACGAATTGGAATTTTTCCTGAAACCAACGCTGATAAAGCCCTCAACCTCAAATCAAATTTGAATGCTTTTCCAACGCTATCAATTACATGATAGGTCTTGGTTTCTTTAGCAATCAATGTATCTTTCCTGTACAAATTCCAAAACTCCTCTTCTCTTTTTGCTGCTAAAGGAAGAATATCAAGTTCCACGCGTCTGAAATCCTTTTTATTTACAGGTTGTTCAATCCTGATACTGTCGAGGTAACTGCGGCCAACGCCTTTGATTTTAAATCCGCTCAGGTTGAGAGTATTTGCTATAATATCTGTATTCAATTTTACAGGGAACCAATGCGCTTCTCTCTTTTCATACTGTTGCTGTATCTTTATTCCAACGCCCGCCTGATCAGTAGCTTCAGCAATAACATTTTGTATAGCCCAACCATCGGTAGTTATGTAAAGTAACCCGACAAGTCCATCAAAATTTCTTCCGGAATAGGGTTTGTAAGAGATAACAAAAATGCTGTCTTTATCAGTATAGAGTGTATCTTCAAGCAGAAAAAAATATTTAGAAGTGCTGCCTTCACTTAACGGATTTAAAAACTTTTGCTGACCCATATTGAAATAATCGTCATAAAAAGAAAAACTTTGCATCTGTGT
>SXHM01000031.1 GCA_005773695.1 Bacteroidota bacterium | reverse complement strand
GTTGTAGTCCCAGAAGTAATCAGGGCATCATATTTTATTGGTTTCTCATTTTGAACAAATGAATCAGCATATATCCATTTGATAAATATTGAATCAAATATTTCTTCAAAAGGTCTGTTTTCAGTAAAGTAAATTCTTAATTGTTCTTTAGGGTTAAGATTATTTTCTTTCTTAAAGTTCCTAATTTTTATAATGTCTTCAATAACCCTGTTGAAATTTGCTACTAACTTTTTATCATAGTTTTCTACCTGCGGCCAATCGGCAACGATGATGTTCTCTTTCTCTTTTCTCTCTTTTACCAAGCTCCAGATTTCTTCGGTAATGAAAGGCATGAATGGGTGCATCACTTTCAATATCTTTTCAAAGAAATTTATTGTTGCATCGTAAGTTGTCTGGTCAATGGGTAATGATTTTCCGTCAACAAATTCGGGTTTTATCATTTCTAAATACCATGCACAGAAATCATCCCACACTAATTTGTAGGTTGCCATCAGGGCTTCGGAGATGCGGTATTTTGAATAGAGGTCGTTGATTATTTCCAGCTGTTCGTTGAAGCGCGCCTCAAACCATTCGGTTGCAACTTTGTTTGCCTGCGGTTGTGCAGCAGAGGATGTCTCCCACATTTTTACAAGACGAAACGCATTCCATATTTTATTAGAAAAATTCCGTCCCTGCTCGCAATAGCTTTCATCAAAGGGCAGATCGTTTCCGGCAGGGGAACATAACAGCATACCAACACGCACACCATCGGCTCCGTATTTTTCAATCAGGTCAATGGGGTCGGGTGAATTGCCGAGGGACTTGCTCATCTTCCTGCCCTGCTTATCGCGCACTATGCCGGTGAGGTATACATTGGTAAATGGTTTTGCCTGCTTGTATTCATAGCCTGCAATGACCATACGCGCTACCCAGAAAAATAAAATCTCGGGAGCAGTTACTAAATCGTTAGTCGGGTAATAGTAATTGATGTCGGCATTGCCTTTGTAACTTTTATCGGCACCAAAAACTTTGGGGTCAAAAACGGAAATGGGCCAGAGCCATGATGAAAACCATGTATCTAAAACATCTTCATCCTGTCTTACATTCTGCGTTCCTAATTTCGCAATTGCTTCTTCTTTGGTTTTGCAGACAACTGTTTTTCCTTTCTCGTCATACCATGCAGGGATGCGTTGTCCCCACCACAATTGCCGCGATATGCACCAGTCGTGCACATTCTCCATCCAGTGCTTATAGGTGTTGATGAATTTTTCGGGGATGAGTTTTATTTCTCCGTTCACCACATTTTCCAGCGCAGGTTTTGAAACGGTATCCATTTTCAGAAACCATTGCATGGAGAGTTTGGGTTCTATAACAGCGCTTGTGCGCTCGCTGTAACCCACTTTGTTTTTTATGTCTTCAACTTTTACAATGTGGCCGAGCTCTTCTAAATCTTTCGCAATTTTTTTGCGAACGGTAAAGTGGTCTTCACCGATATAGAATTTTGCAGCGGCACTCATTTTGCCATCAGCAGCAATGGTGTCAATTATTTCAAGGTTGTGTTTTACACCCAGATTATAGTCATTGATATCGTGGGCAGGCGTAACTTTTAACGCGCCTGTTCCGAATTCCATAGTGATGTATTCGTCAAGAATAACGGGCACA
Source organism: Bacteroidota bacterium (assembly GCA_005773695.1). The sequence goes on along the minus strand of SXHM01000031.1, from coordinate 965 downwards.
CTGCGGTTCACCATCGGGATGATGCAACGCTTGCCTTTCAAATGTTTGTAACGCTCATCATCGGGGTGAACACAAACGGCAGTATCACCTAAAATTGTTTCGGGGCGGGTTGTTGCAATCGTTATCCACTCATCCAAGCTGCTTTCAATTTTGTAACGAACGTAATAGAGCTTTGAGTTTACTTCTTTGTGTATTACCTCTTCGTCCGACACTGCTGTTAATCCCTGCGGGTCCCAGTTAACCATTCGCACACCGCGATAAATTTGTCCTTTGTTGTAAAGGTCAATAAATACATCTATTACGGCTTCACTCAATGGCTCGTCCATTGTAAAACTTGTTCGATCCCAATCACACGATGCACCTAATTTTTCTAATTGCTTAAGAATTATTCCGCCATATTTTTCTTTCCATTCCCATGCGTATTTCAAAAATTCTTCGCGTGATAAATCGGTTTTGTTGATGCCTTTTTCTTTGAGCATGGCCACCACTTTTGCTTCGGTGGCAATGGAGGCATGGTCAGTACCCGGAACCCAGCAGGCATTTTTTCCTTGCAGGCGCGCTTTGCGGATAAGCACATCCTGAATAGTATTGTTCAGCATGTGCCCCATGTGCAGCACACCCGTTACGTTTGGCGGAGGTATTACAATGGTGTAAGGCTCGCGCTCATCAGGGGTTGACTTAAAAAACTTATGCTTCAGCCAGTGGGCATACCATTTGTTTTCTACTGCTTTGGGGTCGTATGTTTTGGTGATTTCCATGTACTATTTTTATTCAGGGCGGCTAAATTATTAATAATTTACAAGGCCACATATTTTCTATGCAAACTCAGTAGTGTCCGATTAAAACAAATATAAGTTCTTTGAAATTATTGATAGGCGTGAGTTACAAGAGATTTTAGCTTGGTGACGATTTGAAATTGATTCATAGTTTTCAGAAAAAAGAAAACTATGAATCAAGGAAAGTTT
>SXHM01000030.1 GCA_005773695.1 Bacteroidota bacterium | reverse complement strand
GTTATCGGGTGAGCCAATGGAGAACTCTACAGGCCGGAAAAAAATAATAGGATTAAGGTAGCTAACATCAAAGCCACGGTTAGTTGTTGAATCTTTGCTGTTCCAGATAATGCTTTCAAACAAGCCGATGGAAACACGCTTCAGCAAAGGAATGTCTAGGTAATGAAAAGTTGCAAATTTTACATGATATTTATTTCGGTCTCCACCTGAAGCACCCACTTCACGAAACTTGGTGTAGAGATTAATGTATTTGATTTTCCAAACGGTAGTGGTGATTTTAAGAAAATCATAATTATTAGCGGTATTGCCTAATAACAAAGTGCGGTAGCCATCACCGATAAACTGTTTATCGTGTCCCAACTGAACATTAAAATGTTTAGAAGGTGTGTAAGAAATATAACCCGAACCTGTAAAATATCGGTAACCTCCATTGCTCATCGCGTATGCATATCCCTGACCGGGAACAACATTTGTTTGCTGAATTTTTTCATTAATGTAATCAGGAAATTTTGAGTTAGAAAAAAGTATATTTACTTCACCGCCAATTTTTTTTACAATGCTGAAACCGAAACGCGCACCAATTGATGCTTCGTAACCATTGGTTTTGCTTTTCAATTTACTGTAGTTGGTATAATTAAAAAGAGGATCGAGAAAGAAAAGTGATTTTGGTGTAGAAAAATGAGCCGCGTGTGTAGTAAGAAACTTGTTTTTATTAAAGACTATATTTTTCTCTAACGACTGTCTTATAGAATCAATAAGTTGTTCGCTGAAATCGTTGTATCGGTATGGTCTTATGGAAGAATGTGCGTTTGTATTTTGATTATAAGCCGCCTGGTCATAAATAGTTTGTGTTTGCAGGTCGGTATTGATGTTTAACTCCTGCGCATAGGCAAAACAGCCATATAGCCATGTAGTCACGCAGCCAAATAGTGCGGACAATAACTGTTTAGAGCAATTGTTTGGCAATAGCAACATTTTCAAAAATCGTAATAAAGATTTCTCAAACTGGTTCGCATTCCGATATTGAATAGGCTATTGCTTCGCTCTGCAAATTCTGTTGATTGTTTGCGGCTGGTATATTCAATAAAAATATTCCAGTTCGTTTTTGGGTTTACAAGATAAGATAGTCTGAACTGTGCATAGACCAATGTGGTTTTAACGCCTTGTCCTATGGAATTACCGAAAGAATAAATACCGCTAACGGCATTGAAGTCAGAGATAAAAATATTTTGCCCGTAGCTGTACATTCCTGTATCAGCGCCATACACAGCGTAATTAACTTTCAACTCGGCAGATAAATCTTTCCAACGGTAACCAATAATACCAATCGCCTCGCGAAAGTTGGCTCCCAAAGGATGAGCAAGAGCTTCATTGTAGTGCGCATAATTCTGCAGCTGTTTTTTATGTGCATAAGTGTAGGGGCGAACCTGATTATATTCGGCCTGCACAAAAAGGTTTTTTACACCAAACAGGTTGAAACTTTTTATACCAATCTGGTAACCGTATTTCTGCTGAAAAAAACCTTTGCCTTCTTTTGATTTTGAGAGATTTAAATCGTCCATAACAAACTGTCCGTAAACTGAAGTGAATTTGAGTGCTTTTATTTTCAAGTTAATTCCCATGATTGCATTGTCGGCAGAGTTGAGCGAAAACTCGATGGGTCGATAAAAAATAATTGGGTTAATGTAATTGATATCAATGCCGCGTTTGCCTGTGCTGTCAGTGCCCTGCCAGATAATGCCTTCAAATAATCCTAACTGAATTCGTTTGGCAATGGTAATATCCAAATAATGAAAACTGCCGTATTTGCGGGGATAACTTGCAAGATTATCCACTAATGAAATGTCGCTTTGAAAAGAAGTAAAAAGATTCATATACCTGATTTTCCAGACGGTGGTTGTTATTTTCAGAAAGGGATAGCTATAAGCAAAGTCGGATAAAAGCAAGGAGCGGTAGCCATCTCCGATAAAGTTCTTGCCATGACCGAACTGGAAGTTTACATGCTTTGTTGGCGTGTATGAAATGTAACCAAATGCCTGCGAAAAGTCGAATGATGAGCCTTTGAATGTTTTGATTCTTCCCTGCCCGGGAACTACTTCTTTTTCTTTTACATACTCACTGATGTAGTCGGGAAATTTTGCCTGGTTCTCATAAAAGGAAGAGTAGAACGAGAATTTTTTTCCAATGCTCCCGATTACCTGAACACCGCGTGTATTGGCAGACAACGAGCTGTCATTAGAGAAATCTTTCCCGTATTGCAAATCAAATAGCGGACTGAGTTCAAGAAAATAATCTTCGCCCTGTGTTTGAAAAAAATATTGCTTCAGAAATTTGCGGCCGATTTTACTATTGGCAAATTTTTTATCGTTGTAGCCAAAGCGTGAAAGCGAATCGTAATTGGTAATGGCACGCACTTCGCTTTCAAGAAAGGGTCGGATAGAGGTATGAAAATCGTTTTCGGGTTTGTTGAGTTCGGCTTCGAAACCATAGTAATAGGCGTGGTTGTGAGGGATGGTTGTTTGTTGGGCAAACAGTATGAGAGGAAAACAAAACAGAAAAACCGTAAGGATTTTTTTCATGCCGCGTAAAGGTAGAAAAAGCTATTTGTAAAATGCTTTGATAGTTTCAGCTACAAAACATATTTGCTCTTGCTTCAATTCAGGAAACATGGGCAATGATAAAACAGAGTCCTGATAAGAAGAAGCAATAGGGAAATCCTCTGCTTTATGATTTAAGTAATTGTAAGCAGGGAGTAGTGGAAGAATAGTCGGGTAATGGATTTGCGTTTGAATTCCTTTCTTCTTTAAATAGTCCATCAACTCGTTTCTTTTCTCTGCACGAATTACATGGAGGTGAAAAATGTGTTTTGCTTCTGGACGGATTTTAGGAATTACTATTTCAGAAATAGCTGCAAGCAGTTGATTATAGAGTATGGAATTTTTCAAACGTTGCTCGTTCCATTTTTGCAGATGTGGAAGTTTTACATTCAATATTGCAGATTGAATTGTATCGAGGCGACTGTTGATTCCTTCAATCTGATGTTGATGTTTTATCACAGCACCGTGATTGGCAAACATGCGCATTTTGGATGCGAGCGAATCATCATTTGTAACGATTGCTCCGCCATCACCGTAAGCTCCTAAGTTTTTGCCGGGGTAGAAGCTGAAAGCAGATGCAATGCCTGTTTCTCCTGCTTTTATTCCTTTGTATTCTGCTAAATGGCTTTGAGCGCAATCTTCTATCAAAAACAAATTATGCTTTTTACAGAGTGCCAAAATTTTATCAATCTCTGCCATTTGTCCATAAAGATGAACAGGAATTATTGCTTTGGTTTTCGAAGTTATTTTTTCTTCAATCTTATTTACATCTATTGTGTAATAGTTTGGCTCAATATCAATGAAGACCGGTTTTGCACCGCATTGTGAAATGGTTTCGGAAGAAGATATCCAGGAGTTGGCAACAGTTATTACTTCATCTCCTGCAGTGATGCCAAGTGATTTGAGAATGGTATAAAGTGCATCGGTTCCGTTGCCGACACCGATGCAATGTTTAACTCCGCAGGCTTCCGCAAAATTATTTTGAAAAGATGTTAGTGGTTCCCCACCAATAAAGGTTGTGTTCTCCATTACTGAAAGAACAGCAGAGTCTATTTCTGCTTTGAGAGAAATGTATTGTGC
>SXHM01000029.1 GCA_005773695.1 Bacteroidota bacterium | reverse complement strand
TTCATTTCGGAAAAACATTTGCCGACCATATGTTTCAGATGGATTATGAAGACGGGCAATGGAAGAATGCAAAAATAATTCCTTACGAGAAATTACAGATGTCGCCTTCACTTGCTGTTATCCACTACGGACAGAGCATTTTTGAAGGAATGAAAGCCTACAAAAACGAAAAAGGAGAAATATTCGTGTTTCGTCCTTTAGAGAATTTTGAGCGTTTCAACCGCTCGGCAAAACGTATGTGTATGCCAGAAGTCAGCGAAGAAATATTTATGGAAAGTATTCGTCAGTTGGTACTACTGGACAAAGAATGGATTCCAACAGCAGCAGGTTGCTCCTTATATATTCGTCCGGTAATGTTTGCATCCGATGAATTTTTGGGGGTTCGCCCGTCAGACACCTATAAGTATATGGTTATTACATCGCCTTCTTCTGCATATTATTCGCAACCGATTAAGGTATTGGTAGAAAGCAAATTTGCACGTGCATTTGAAGGAGGAACCGGCTATGTAAAAGCTTCAGGTAATTATGGCCGCTCTCTTTACCCTTCTAAAATTGCGCACGAAAAAGGATATCAGCAACTGATATGGACCGATGCCTTTGAACATAAATTCATTGAAGAATCTGGAACCATGAATGTTATTTTTCAGGTGGGCGACAAGTTGATTACACCTCCGGTAAGTAATACCATTCTACCGGGAGTTACCCGCGACAGTGTGCTCACGCTTGCTCGCGATATGGGAGTTACGGTTGAAGAGCGTAAAATAAGTATTTTAGAGTTGGTAGAAGCACACAATAAAGGTTTGCTCTTAGATGCTTTTGGCACCGGAACTGCTGCTACCATTGCTCCTATTGAGTTGATAGGATTTGAAGGCGAAGATTACATGCTTCCGCCTGTTAGCGAACGCAAACTTTCAAGTAAAATACACAAAGAATTAGAAGCTATCCGTTATGGAAAAGCTACTGATAAGCATGGTTGGGCGATGAAGATTAATTAGAAAATAAGGAGAAAAAAATTAGTCAGGCAGTAAACAGCAAATGATATTAAAAGCATCAAGATTAGTGGCAAGTGGCAGCAGCAGGTGGCAGATTTGTTTTCTTCCACTGCTTACTGCTGTTATATTACTCTCTTCGTGCAACACTTGCCAGACTTGCAAGGTAAAAGACTCGGTAGGCAATACATTCTTTTTCTCAGATGAAAAATGCGGAGGCATTGAAAGCTACAAAAAAGATTTAAGAGAAGAGTGGGTGTGCTACAACTACACCGTTAACGACAGCGATGGGGTTACCGTTTATGTTTCGTCACAGGTGTGCGGAAATGTTGATAGTCTTGCTCATCTAAAAGATTCGCTTTACAATGTTTTTATTGCCGACAGCCCCTCTGTAGTGGTTACACCTTTAGTTACCAGGGTTGAGTGCGCAAATAATGGGGAATAAAAAGCTAATGACAAATAACAATTAATACTAACAATCAAAAACAAAACAACATAAAAAAACTACTTTATTTATTTGTGGCCGTTCTCGCATTCGGGCTTACTTCATGCGACAAATGTGTTGACTGCACAGGATGTATAACCGGTGCTGGCGGAGAAATTTGCGAAGATGATTACAATTCTAAAGATGAATATGATGACGCTGTAGCTCTTGCAGAAAGTGTTGCTGGCTGCGATTGTAAATAATCTCACCACTTATTATCATTAAACAAAAAGTCCCCCGCAGCATTGCGGGGGACTTTTTGTTTTGTAGCTTTTTTGCTTTTACGCTCCTACTTGTGCACGGATAATATTCAATGCTCCACCAGCTTTAAACCACTCAATCTGTTGTTCATTGTAGCTATGGTTTACTTTAATGATTTCGTGATTACCATCGTTGTGGTGTAACACCAGTTGTAATTGTTTGCCGGGTGTAAACTCAGTCAGGCCAAGAATATCAATGCTGTCGTCTTCTTTTAGTTTATCGTAGTCTGCTTTGTCTGCAAAGGTTAATGCCAGCATTCCCTGTTTCTTCAAATTGGTTTCGTGGATACGGGCAAATGATTTTACTAATACTGCACGTACACCTAAATGACGCGGCTCCATCGCTGCGTGTTCGCGTGATGAACCTTCACCGTAGTTTTCGTCACCAACTACCAATGAACCTATGCCTGCAGCTTTGTAAGCACGTTGCACTTTAGGAACTGAATCGTAAGCACCGCTAATCTGGTTTTTTACGCTGTCGGTTTTCTCTGTAAAAGCATTTACTGCACCAATCAACATGTTGTTGCTGATGTTATCCAAGTGTCCGCGGAACTTGAGCCAAGGACCAGCCATTGAAATATGGTCGGTAGTACATTTTCCTTTTGCTTTAATCAACAGTTTCAACCCTTTCAGGTCGGCACCTTCCCATGCTGAGAAAGGAGAAAGTATCTGCAAACGGTCTGATGTTGGTGCAACCAACACACTCACTTTACTGCCTTCAGCAGCAGGAGCCTGATAACCGGCATCTTCAACCGCAAAACCTTTTGTTGGCAACTCATCACCTGATGGCGGATCTAATTTCACCTGCTCACCTTTTTCGTTGGTCAGATAATCCGTTAATGGATTAAACGTTAAATCACCACCGATTGCCATAGCTGTTACAATCTCGGGAGATGCAACAAAGGCATAAGTATTCGGATTTCCATCAGCACGTTTTGCAAAGTTGCGGTTGAAAGAATGGATGATTGTATTTTTCTCTTTCTTTTCTGCTCCCATTCTGTCCCACATACCGATGCAAGGACCGCAGGCATTGGTAAATACTTTAGCACCTATCTGATCAAACACATCCAGAAAACCATCACGTTTAATGGTGTAACGGATTTGTTCAGAACCCGGATTGATTAAATATTCTGCTTTTGATTTCAGGTTTTTAGATGAAACCTGTTTGGCAAGACTTACCGCACGTGAAATATCTTCGTATGATGAGTTGGTGCATGAACCTAACAAGCCAACTGATATTTTTAAAGGCCAGCCGTTTTTAACAGCTTCTTCTTTTAGTTTAGAAATTGGTGTAGCCAAATCAGGAGTAAAAGGACCGTTTACATGCGGCTCTAATTCCGACAGGTTAATCTCAATAACCTGATCAAAATACTTATCAGGATTTGCATATACTTCTGCATCTGCAGTAAGGTGTTCTTTTATTTTGTCGGCAAGTTCGGCAACATCAGCACGGCCGGTTGCTTTTAAATATCTTGCCATTGAATCATCGTACCCGAAAGTAGAAGTGGTTGCTCCTATTTCAGCGCCCATGTTGCAAATCGTTCCTTTGCCTGTGCAGCTCATAGCAATTGCGCCTTCACCAAAATATTCAACTACTGCATCGGTTCCGCCTTTAACTGTAAGAATACCTGCAACTTTTAAGATAACGTCTTTAGGTGCAGTCCAGCCGCTTAATTTGCCGGTTAGTTTAACACCTATCATTTTAGGCATTTTCAATTCCCATGCTAAACCTGCCATTACATCACAGGCATCAGCACCGCCCACTCCTATTGCAATCATTCCTAATCCGCCTGCATTCACGGTATGAGAATCGGTTCCTATCATCATTCCTCCCGGAAAAGCATAGTTTTCCAAAACAACCTGGTGGATAATACCTGCACCCGGTTTCCAGAAACCTAATCCGTATTTGTTAGAAACCGAACCAAGGAAATCATATACTTCTTTGCTTTCGTTGTTTGCAAAGGCAAGATCTTCTGCTGCTCCGTTTTTAGCAGTAATCAAGTGGTCGCAGTGTACGGTTGAAGGTACAGCTACTTTTGGTCTGCCAGCCTGCATAAATTGCAACAAGGCCATCTGCGCTGTTGCATCCTGCATTGCTACACGGTCGGGAGCAAAATCAACGTAGGATTGTCCGCGTTGAAAATTATCTGCTTTCTGCTCACTGTGTAAGTGAGCATACAATATTTTTTCTGTTAAGGTAAGCGGACGACCAACCAGTTTGCGGGCTGCCTCTACTTTACCGGGTAATTCCGCATATACTTTGCGGATCATTTCAATGTCAAAAGCCATGATTTAGATATGAGATGTTAAATATGAGATATAAGATTTTTCGGGCGCGAAATTAGAAATTTATAGCAGTGATTATATTTTTTTCTTTATCGATAAACGCCACAACATAATGAAGGTGTTAGGGGTAAAAATCAGCACACACAAAATCTCAAATTATGCGCAAAGTTCTACTCACACTTCTCAACATTTCAATAGCGGTTTTTGTTTTTGCACAAACAGCCGAATACCAGTATAACCGCGGAAGCTATCTGGCTGCAAACGAAAGTTATGACGAAGTCATCAAATCGAGGTTGGGAAAAAGAAAAAATGAAATCGCCGAGACCGTGTAACTCAAACCGCCAAGTACCAGCCAGATACCCAAAAGCCTGGGAAGGAATCCCGACTTGAAAACCAAACAACCAAGGAGCAATACCCAAAAGG
>SXHM01000028.1 GCA_005773695.1 Bacteroidota bacterium | reverse complement strand
TTTACCAACAGAAGGAGAAGCGGTGGTTGGTGTTTTAGTGTTTCCCGAAAAATTTCCGATTGTTATGTATTTTTCACCGCCTTTAGCAGTGAATGTTCCAGAAAGTTTTTTCCACATTTTATTGTCTTTCAAAAAGCTTTCGGCAGGATTATTAATCTGCGGACGGCAAGGGCCGGGAACTAATTTAAAATCACCTTCCGGAGATTTTACGCTTTCATAACACTCAAAAACTGTTTCAACCAAACCAGTTATTTTATCAATTGAAAAGTAGGCGCTGATATTGCCGATAGCATATTTTGAATTTTCGGCAAGACATAAATTGTATTCTACTGTATAGGTTTTGCCAGCAACCAAGGGACTTTTTAGGGGAGCCTGTGCATAGACACGATAACGCTCGTGGTAAACAGTAAGTCCTATATAAGCATCACCGCTCAATGCCTCCTGATAGCCCACTACGTTGTCGGGAACCCCGCAGGTATTACTGCAACGGTGAAAATAGTCAATGGAGCCTGCTGTGGGCTGAATCCAGTTCTCAATATAAAGTTGGCGTTTGCCTAATTCTTTAGGACAAACGGTATGTTCCTCAAAACTTGGATTGGGAACAAGGTTTTGGGCTTCTGCTTCGGGAAAGCTGAGGATTAAGGCAGCTGTAATTAAGTAGTTTTTTGCCATTTGATTTTAAAAAGCAAACATTATTACGCAGTTCGACTAAATAAGGTTATTAGGCGTTGTAGAGAGGTTAAGTTGGATGATAAAGGAAAACCATGTAAAATATTTTACCGTATTGATGTCCTTTACTTTGCTTAAATACTCGATATTAAAATTGATTACTTTCAAAACAATTAATTATAAATATGTTTATATTGCGTTTACTAATTAATTGATTATGTTAAGTTATATTTGAGTTATGTTTACTGAGGTTTTGCATGTGTTCATTATGCTTATGGTTACTTTTTCTGAGGTTTAATCTATCTTCAGAATGTGTGTGAAGCACATGAAAATGACGTTTAGAGAACATTTGTACCTAAATTGATTGTTGACAATGTTAAATAAACTATATTTCGATAAATAGTTTACTTTTGGAAAATCTTTTCTAATTTTGAAGCATTATTAAATTAAAAATTACAATATGAAAACAAGACAACTCAAGTACGTAACAGTATTCACTGCTCCTTTAGTAAGTATTCTTGCACTTTATGGTCACGGCTGGTACACCTGGTCGCTGGTAATTTATGCCTTTGTTATGATTCCGCTGGGTGATGCATTTGGCAAGCAAAGCAAAGCCAATATGAGTGAAGCAGAAGAGGAAATGGCGCTTAATGATCCATATTACGATTGGTTATTATATTCCCTTGTTCCCTTGCAATATATTTTTCTTGTTATCTTTTTGTATCAGGTAAAAGAACCGGGGCTCAGCAGTTTTGAGATTGCCGGAAGAGTAATAACCATGGGCATTGGCTGCGGAGTAATCGGAATTAATCTGGCACACGAATTAGGTCATCGCATTAACGGATATGAGCGTGCTATGTCAAAAGCACTGTTGCTTACAACACTGTACATGCACTTTTTTATAGAGCACAACCGCGGGCATCATAAAAATGTATCCACCGAAAAAGATCCTGCATCAGCCGACAAGGGCGAAATCGTTTATTTTTTCTGGATAAAATCCATTGTATTCAGCTACATTTCTGCATGGCATCTTGAATCAGAAAAACTGAAAAAGAACGGACATTCATTTTTATCCATCCATAATGAAATGATACGATTTCAGTTAATACAACTTGCACTCATAACTGTTATCTATTTTATTTTCGGGTTAATGCCGCTGCTTTATTTCTTTGTAGCATCGCTCATTGGCATATTGTTATTAGAAACAATCAACTATGTAGAACATTACGGTTTGCGCAGAAAAAAAACCGGTGAAAACAGTTTTGAAAAAGTATTGCCCGTTCATTCATGGAACTCTAACCATCCTGTTGGAAGAATTGTACTTTTTGAACTTACTCGTCATAGCGACCATCACTACAAAGCAAGTCGCAAATATCAGGTTCTGCGACACTTTGAAGAAGCACCACAAATGCCTTTGGGCTATCCTGCTATGGTATTGATGGCATTAGTTCCGCCTTTGTGGTTTTCGGTTATGCACAAGCAAATTGATGAATACCGCAGACAATTGCCGGAAGGAAGTGCACTCGCTTAGTCGAGCAGCCAAACACTTAATTTCCTAATACAGTAAACTCCGTCCTTCTGTTCTCAGCCCTCCCTTCTGCTGTGTCGTTGGTAGCAAGAGGAGCAGTTTCGCCAAAGCCTTTGTAGCTTAGTCTTTCGGCAAGAATACCGTTGGTGGTCAGGTATTCGTAAACAGATTTGGCTCGGTTTTCTGAAAGTAGTTGATTGCTTTTATCATCACCTACATTGTCGGTATGCCCGCCAATTTCAATTTTCAGGTTTTTGTTTTTCTGTAATAAGCCAAGCAATTTCTCTAATTCAGCAGTTGATTCGCCTTTTAACTGAAAAGAATTAGTTTCAAAGAAGATATTTTTCAAAATCACTTTCTCTCCTGTTTTCACCGGCTGCAGGCCCACATTCAATTGATATGGTTTCGTAATATCCTTAATATCTTTCAGTGAAAAATTTTCGGAATAAAACAGGTAGCCTTCTTTGGAAACATTGAGTGCATAATTTTTATTTACCGGAAGACTAACAAGAAACTCGCCCCTCTCACTGTTCGATGTCGATTCCACCACCACTTTGTTAGTCTCCAAATCAATCAGCTCAAATTTTGCAACCAATGGTTTCTTTGTATCGCTAGCGAAAACATTTCCTTTTACATATGTTACCATGGTTGGGCGAGCTGATTCATACAACTCAAATGAATACAAATCAAGACTGCCAAAGCCACCTTTACGGTCAGAAGCAAAGTAGGCTACTTTTCCGGAAGCACCTACAATAAAGCTATCGTCATTATTCCAGGTATTAATCGGATAGCCCAGATTTACAGGTGTTGTCCAGTTGCCAATAGCATCTTTGCGTGAATAGAAAATATCTTTTCGACCCATTCCAGTATGCCCGTCAGAAGAAAAGTACAACGTTTGATTATCAGGGTGAATAAATGGACTTTCTTCCTGTGAGGATGTATTTATAACACTTCCTAGATTTACAGGAATACCCCACACACCTTGCTCGGTAAGAGTACTGCTCCACAAATCTTTATCACCTTTCCCGCCTGCTCTGCTACTTGAAAAATATACAGTTTTTTTATCAGGTGAAAGCGATGGTTGCGACTCCCATTTACTACTGTTAATAGGGTTGCGTATGTTCTGTGGTTCGGTCCAGTTATTGCCAACTTTGCGTGAGAAATATATATCACAACCTCCCAACCCTTCTTTACGGTTGCAGCCTGTAAAAAACATCAGTTGTCCGTCAGGTGAAATTGTTTGTGCACCTTCATTATCGGGGGTATTAAGTGGCGCACCTAAATTGCGTGCCGTAGTCCATTCGCCATCTGCCAAACTACTTTCATAAAAATCTTCCTGTCCGTGTCCGCCCCCGGCAGGGCGACTGTTGCGAGTAATTACAATAGTTTGTTCATCTGCTGTAAGTGCTGGAAAATATTCTGCATCGGCAGTATTAACTCCGGATCCTAAATTCTTCGGATCAAACGGAACAGGTTTTTTCATCGCTTCGCTACCAAATTCTGCTGTGCGTATTGCAAGTTTTGCTTTTTCGCGTGTTTCCGGTTTGGTGTTTTTCAGTTGAAGAAAATTATCAAGGCTTGTTTTTGCATCATCGTATTTACCAACCTGTATTTGAATATTTCCAAGAATGTAGAATGCATTTGGAAAGAAACTCGGGTTAATTGAAACTACTTTCCTGTATTGAGCAACAGCCTGATCGAATTCATCCATTTCAACATAAATGTCGGCAAGCATAATGCGGGCTTCCAGAAATTGATCATCAGCATCTAGTGCTTTTAATAAAGTAGTTCTGGCCTGTTCGTCAGAACGTGCATTGTAATAATCCAATGCAGTTTCGTAAAGGTTAATGGCTCGTTTTGATTCAGTGGTGTACTTCTTTGGTTGAGCATATGAAGCATGAACAAAGAAGCAAGAAGCAAAAAATAGAAAGATATATTTTTTCATTGTTATTTTTTAATTGTCAATTGACTAAGGTATATTCATGTATTTGTGTGTTTGCAACGAAATGTTCCATTTTGGATGCTGCATAACATATTCAGTAATAAGAGGCATCATTTCTTTTGCTTTGCTCCATTCCGGTTGAAGAAAAAGTATGCAATTTTCATTGATTTGTGCTGCATTTTTTTCTGCCCAGTCAAAATCATTTTTATTATGAATAATAACCTTCAGTTCGTGAGCTTTTGCTAATACTTCAGGCAAAGGTGATGCCGTTTTTTTTGGCGAAAGACAGATCCAGTCAAAATTACCGCTTAAAGGATAAGCTCCCGAAGTTTCAAGATATAAGGTAATTCCCTTTTTCTTTAATTCAGCGCAGAGGTAATCAAGGTTGTAAGTAAGCGGTTCACCTCCTGTAATCACCACTGCTTTTGAGGGATTATTGAGTGCATTGGAAACAATGGTATCTGTATTGGTAAGCGGATGAAGCGATGCGTCCCAAGATTCCTTAACATCACACCAGTGACAACCAACATCACAGCCACCTACACGAATAAACCATGCAGGTTTTCCGCTATGAAAACCTTCGCCCTGAATGGTGTAAAATTCTTCCATCAACGGAAGGTTTTTCCCGTCCATTAATAAAGTATTGTTTTTTACCTGCAAAACTCTTTTTTTGTATGGGCTTCAAAATTAATTCTTTTAGCTATGCGGCAGTGTAGTTGGTCGAGACTTATGAACATTATGCTGATACAATAGGTATAAACAGACAATTAATTAACCAAAGAATGACTGAAGCCCGACTGTTTGACGACTCAAAGCACTTAGATTTAATTTACAAGCTATTCGGCTTTGACCGGATAATGACTGAAAAGGAATTATTGCTTGTTTTTCGTGATGAAATGACCAACGAAACTGTTAATGATCTTTTGGCTATTGCAGAAATTAAGATGAAAAGCGTATCAGGTGAAAAAAAATTCATCCGCAGAGTATTTAATATTCTGGTAGAATGCGTTCAGAACATTGTAAACCATGCTGATGTTTCCCCGGTCAGAAAACTTAATCAGGCTGCTATACTTGTTATTGGCAAAGGCGTTGACCATTACTTTGTTATTACAGGAAACCTGATAAGGAATGAACGCATAGAAAACCTCAAAGAAATTATTGATCTTATTAATGGATTAAGTCCTGAAGTAATAAGAGACTACTATACCGAAAAAATGAAAGTAGCTGAGTTTTCAGCTAAAGGCGGTGCCGGTCTTGGATTGCTTGATATTTCTAGAAGAAGTGGCAGAAAACTGGAATATGACTTTCGTCAGGTAGATGATGTGTTCTCTTATTTTTCTTTTAAAATCAATGTAGCCTTTGAACTTCCCGGAGTTGAAACGGAAAAGGTTTTAAATAAAAAAAGCTGAAAATTCATTTCTGAAGTTTCAGCCTTTTTTTATTATAAAACATAAAAAACTATTTTTTCTTTTTTGATTTTGTTTTAGCCTTAGCTTTTGCTTTTTCACCAGCAGGTCTGATTTTATTCAGACTTTTGGTTTCACCAAATAGTTGTCGAGATTTTTTATTATAAGCTTTTGCAGCTTCCTCTGCTGTTTTAAAATAGCCCAGATTGTAATTTGTTTTTTTGTGATACAGATTTGCCTTGTAACGTTTATTTTGTTTTGTGACTCCGCGGTAACCACTTTTGTTTGTTGTAGTAGAGTTTGATCTGCGTAACTCGCTCATTGTTGC
>SXHM01000027.1 GCA_005773695.1 Bacteroidota bacterium | reverse complement strand
GTGTAATGAATTCTGATTTACAGCGCGCACTAACAAAAAATAATCGCGCACATAGTTGGTTCGCATTATGTTTTTCTGATTTCTATCATTACAATGATTCAAAAAACACGAAAAACCGCTGCTTTTACGAAGCTGAACTCTTCGGTTTATTCAATAATCCCAGCAATATCAGCGCAACAGAAATTGATAAAACGGTAGCCAAACTAGCCGCAAAAATCAATGCCGATCTTTCGGATAAAAACCCCTTGTTTATTTGTGTATTAAATGGTGTTTTCCTCTTTGCCGCTGATTTATTGCGAAAAATCGAAACTCCGTGCGAAGTAAGTTTTATTAAAGTATCCTCTTATGAGGGCACTGAATCATCAGGCGAAGTAAAAACACAAATCGGTTTAAAAGAAGATATAAAAGGAAGAACTATTGTTTTAGTTGAAGATATTATAGACAGTGGAAATACCATTGCCAAGTTGTTACCATTACTAGAAAATGAACAACCTGGTTCTATAAAAATTGCAACACTGCTTTTTAAGCCGGCAGCTTTCAAAAAAGACTTTAAAATTGATTACATCGGCATGGAAATCCCCAATGATTTTGTAGTAGGTTATGGTTTAGACTACAATGGATTGGGACGTAACCTGCCAGAGATTTATAAAATTGTTGAATAATTAAACTTTACCATCATGCTTAACCTTGTTTTATTTGGTCCTCCGGGCGCAGGAAAAGGAACTCAAAGCGAAAAACTAATTGCTAATTACCAACTGGTTCATCTTTCAACAGGCGATATTCTGCGCAATGAGATTAAAAACCAAACCACCCTTGGACTTGAAGCCAAAAAGCTGATGGATGCCGGAGTTCTTGTTCCCGATGAAGTGGTAATAGGAATGATTGACAATAAACTGGAAGAAAATAAAAATGCCAAAGGCTTCATTTTTGATGGCTTCCCGCGTACCACTGCGCAAGCAGAGGCGTTGGATAAATTGTTGGCAGAAAAAAGCACTGCAGTTTCCATGATGCTGGCCCTCGAAGTTGATAACGAAGAACTGACCAAACGTTTGTTGCATCGCGGCAAAGACTCAGGCCGTGCTGACGACAGTAATGAAAGCATAATCCGCAACCGCATTAATGAATACAACAACAAAACAGCACCTTTAAAACAATATTATACTGCACAGAATAAATTTCATGCGGTGAATGGCATAGGAAGTATTGATGAAATTTTCGCTGCTTTGTGCAGTTTAATTGATAAGTAAATTGTCTCACAAATGCGTATTGAGCGCAAAGCGAATAACCATGCAGAAACTTTGCGACCTTTGCGCATCTGCGAGAAAACTAATTTATGTCCGAATCCAATTTTGTTGATTATGTGAAAATCTGCTGCCGCTCGGGAGCAGGTGGGCCGGGCTCTAGACATTTTCACCGCGATAAGCAAAATTCAAAAGGTGGTCCAGATGGTGGTGATGGCGGGCGTGGCGGACACATAATTCTTAAAGGAAGCAATCAGGTCTGGACATTAATTCACCTGAAATTTAGAAAGCACGTTATTGCCGGCCCTGGCGAAGGCGGAGGAAGTTCTCGCAAAACAGGCGCTGAAGGTAAAGATGAGATATTAGAAGTGCCGCTGGGAACCATTGTAAAAAATTCCGAATCCGGAGAAGTTGAGTTTGAAATAACCCAAAACGGAGAAGAGCATGTTATACTTGCAGGTGGCCGGGGAGGGCAGGGTAATGATCATTTTAAATCCTCAACCAACCAAGCCCCAAATTATGCACAACCAGGCGAAGCAGGCAAGGAAGAATGGAAAATTCTGGAGCTGAAAATACTAGCAGATGTAGGTTTGGTTGGTTTTCCGAATGCGGGAAAATCTACTTTACTTTCAGTAGTTTCTGCAGCCAAGCCTGAAATTGCTAATTACCCTTTTACTACATTGGTTCCTAATTTGGGTATTGTAAAATACCGCGATTACAAAAGTTTTGTAATGGCAGATATTCCTGGAATTATTGAAGGGGCGCATGAAGGAAGAGGATTGGGAATTCGTTTCCTGCGCCATATTGAGCGTAACTCCATTTTATTATTCATGGTTCCTGCCGATACAAATGATATAGCAAAAGAGTACAAAATACTTCTGAACGAATTGAAGGAATATAATCCCGAGTTACTTCACAAAAAACGCTTGCTGGCAATAACCAAATGCGATTTATTAGATGATGAACTGGAGGCAGAATTGAAAAAGGAAGTGAAAAAATCAATTAATGGAATCGAAATACTTTTTATATCATCGCATACTGAAAAAGGCATCACAAAACTAAAAGATGCTATATGGAAAAGTATAAACGGATGAAGAGATACGCCATAATAGTTGCAGGAGGTTCCGGAACGCGAATGCATTCATCCACGCCTAAACAGTTTTTACCTCTTGCTGGTAAACCTGTTTTATTTTACTCATTAGAGGCTTTTTACAATTTTGATAATGCCAATGAAGTAATTGTTGCCCTGCCAGCCGATTTCTTTTCGGCATGGGAAAAACTCTGCTCTGAATATAATTTCCGCATTCCACACAAATTAGTTACAGGTGGCGAGACCCGCTTTCATTCCGTACAAAACGGCTTACAAATAATAAGCGAAAAGGGTATTGTAGGTGTGCATGATGCAGCCCGTCCTTTAGTTTCAAACCAAACTATTACCCGAAGCTATGAAGCTGCCGAGAAGTTTGGTGCTGCAGTTCCATTTGTGCAGTTGAATGACTCCATACGCTTCTTTAACGGGCACGAAAGCCGTTCATTAGACCGGAACAAGCATGTTTTGGTGCAAACACCGCAGTGTTTCCGTTCAGATGTGCTTATTTCGGCTTATCAGACTGAGTATCAAACCTTCTTTACCGATGATGCGAGCGTTGTGGAAGCATCAGGATTTACAGTGCATTTAACAGAAGGAAACGCTGAAAACATCAAAATAACAACCCCCTCAGACTTTCTTGTTGCTGAAACCCTTGTCAATTCAGATAAATCCAAAGTGTTTTAAACATTCTGCTGTTAAAAAGAACCTTTTAGGTTTAATTGCGTTTTAAGCTACGTTGTTTTATACTTGCATCCTTCAAATGCAATATTTAAAAGAAAACAACGTTATACTAGTAAAAGCCATGCGTAATTTCATTGCACCTGTAATTGTTGTTTTGCTTATTCTTCTGCTTCCCGGAAGAATGCCTGGTATGGGCTATGGTAATGGCATTCTGTCAAGTGACACAACAGGAACTCTTCGAATTAAGAAGACCAATGAGTTTTCAATTGCTATTGATTCAACCTTGGGTTACAGCGAAAAATACATGCGTGCAGGATTGATATATGATGTAAATACCAACACCATTGTTTGGCAAAAGCAGATGAAAACGCAGGTTCCTATTGCTTCTCTTACAAAAATGATGGTGGCACTTCTTACCATTGAAGACATAAAAGAAGGGATTATTGATTGGAAAACTCCAGTTACTGTTACAAAAGAAGCTAGTTTGGTAATGGATTCAAGAGTTTTTCTGAAAGAAGGTACTGTTGTTACAGTTGAAGACCTTTTTGAAGCTGCCATGATACGATCAGGAAATGATGCCGCTTTCCTTCTGGCGCAATGGGGATGTGGAACAGAAGATTATTTTGTTCAACGAATGAACGAAAAAGCAAAGGAATTAGGGATGAAAAACACTCATTTCTGGAATTCTAACGGTTTACCGGGAATACAGAAAGGAAATAAAGACAACTATTCAACAGCAGAAGATTTGCTGATTTTAGCTCGTGAAGCTCTAAAACATCCTGAATATGTAGAAATATCCTCACGTGAAAAAGAAACTATTAATAACGGTTACAATCAATTGGAATATGAGAACCGTAATAAACTTGTTAAGTATTACAAAAACGAAATTGACGGTCTGAAAACAGGATATACCAAAAATGCAAAAACCTGCATTGTTGCAACTTCAAAACGTTGCGACCACCGAGTAATTTCAATTGTCCTTGGTGTTGAAAGTTCTACTACAAGGAATGATATTGCTGTTAACATGTTTAACAACTATTACAAAAGCATCGGTCTTGGTGTTTTAGGTCAGGATCTTGAGCCTGTGATTGTTGATGAGTGCACTGAAGAGACAACCGAAAACGGTTCGAACTGATTTCTCTGGCTTTATTTTTGATTTCTCCACGTTGCAAATATAGCGAAGCAATCTAATTTCTATTTTTGCTGCTCGTAAAATCTAATTTAAAATCATGAACAAAAAACTATTTTTTCTTTTCATTTCAATCTTCGCAGCAGTAAATTTATTCGCACAGAAAACACAAACGGTAGTTTTTCCAAAACTTCCAATGGATGATAAAAGCGAGTATATCACTTACACTGCAGTAATGAATATACAAGGAGCTACTGCTGCTGAATTATACAAGCGCGGAAAAAAATGGTTCTTTTCTTATTATAAAAATCCAACAGAAAAAATAAGAACCAATGATTCATTGAAATATGAAATAGAAGGATTTATCCGAATTCCACTTATGGCTACTGATAAAAAGGGCGTGGAATCAAAAGTTGCTACTATCCAATACAGTTTATTCCTCTTGTTTAAAGACGGACGTTATAAATATACCATCACTAAAATAAACGAGATGGCAACATCGTATCAGGGAATTGAACAATGGAATCATGAGTTACCTGCAGGTAAAAATTCTGCACCTGCCGATGCTGAAAAACATGCACAATGGTTGACTAATGTTGATCAGGAAATTAAAAAAATCATTGACGCTTTGATTACCGGCATGGAAGATAAAGGACTGCCTGTAAAAGAAGATTGGTAGTTAAATCAGACGCTTAACTTTAGATTCAGGAGTTAGAGATAACGTATCTAAATCTATATTCTCAAGTAACAAAACTCCTGGCTTTTTTCCTTGTTCAAGTGAGCCAAGTTCATTTTGAAAATTTAATGCTTTAGCTCCATTGAGAGTTGCCCATTGCAAAAGCGTTTCTAATTTCAGATTTTGAAAATGTGACGAAATCGTTTTCAGTTCATCCAGTATTGAAAGTGAATAATTTCTAGCAAGACTATCGGTTCCGATTGTCAATTTTGAGCCTGCATCAATGAATAAATTATAATCGGGTAAACGATTCTCAATGTAGAGATTTGCATTAGGACAGGTTACCCAATAGATGTTTTTGCTGTAGGCTTCTGCAAATCTTATGTCATTTAAATCTGTAAATGTATTATGTACCAGCAAGGCATTGTTTTGCTTTGAAAAATAACCAAGTACAGATTGCAAAGAACTTCTGCCACTTGCATTC
>SXHM01000026.1 GCA_005773695.1 Bacteroidota bacterium | reverse complement strand
CTGCTTGCCGATATGACAACATCCAATGACCAGCAATTAGAAGATAGCAACTGGCTTCAAACGCATTTCACTGGCAAAGTGATAAAATCATAAAAATGAAAAAAGAGAGAATTTAGTTCTCTCTTTTTTTTGACCTTATATTTCCAAAACCAGAAATAAGCGATGAAATACAAAAGAATTCTACTCAAACTAAGCGGTGAATCATTGATGGGCGATAAACAGTTTGGTATTGACAACGGCCGTTTGACGCAATATGCATCGGAGATAAAGGAGATTGCCGATAAAGGAGTAGAGATTGGAATTGTAATTGGCGGAGGAAATATTTTCAGAGGCATTCAGGCGGTGGAAGGAGGAATGGACCGTGTGCAGGGTGATTATATGGGTATGCTGGCAACAGTTATCAACAGCATGGCTTTACAATCGGCATTGGAAGGCAAAGGAATGCAAACCCGTTTGCTCACTGCCATAAAAATGGAAGAGATAGCAGAAACATTTATCCGCAGAAGAGCGGTGCGACACTTAGAAAAAGGGCGTGTTGTTATTTTTGGTGCAGGCACAGGTAATCCTTATTTCACAATCGATTCAGCAGCATCATTGCGTGCTATAGAAATTGAAGCAGATGTAGTTTTAAAAGGCACCCGCGTTGACGGCATCTACAATGCTGACCCTGAAAAAGATAAATCGGCAACCAAATTTGATGCTATTTCTTTTGATGATGTGTATGCAAAAGGTTTGAATGTAATGGACCTTACTGCTTTCACGCTTTGTAAAGAAAACGAGCTCCCTATTATTGTCTTTAACATGGACAAACCCGGAACACTTTTGAAAGTGGTGGAAGGGGAGAAGGTGGGGACGTTGGTTTCCTGATATATCTATTTTTGCCGGAACAATTAAATTCCGGCTTTGTTACTAATCTGATGAAACAATTAATTATTACCCTGTTTTTTTTTCAGGCGTTTTTTGTTTTTTCATTTGCGCAAAACTCTCAGCAACAAAGCAACCGCAAGCCCCCCGCAATAGGAAAAATCTACGGTCGTATTCTTGATTCCAAAACCAAGCAGCCTGTTGAGTTTGCATCGGTAACAGCAACCTCAGTAAAGAACGACAGTATTATTTCGGGTTCGCTGGTAAAACAAAACGGTGATTTTTCTCTGGAAAAACTCCCACTTATTCCCCTGAAAATAAAAATCAGTTTTCTTGGATACACCACCCTTGAACAAACCGTGGCGCTGAACATGCAAAACCTGGAAGTGGACATGGGCAACCTAAAGCTTGAACCCGATACCAAAGTGCTGAACGAAGTAGTGATTGGCGAAGAAAAAAGCACCATGACCATGAGTATAGACCGCAAGGTGTATAATGTGGACAAAGATATTTCAACCCGCGGAGGCACTGCTTCAGACATTATGAAAAATATACCCAGCGTTAGTGTTGATGCCGATGGCAACGCCACTTTACGCAACAGTGGTACACAGGTGTATGTTGACGGAAGACCAACCACTCTTACTCTTGACCAGATACCTGCCGATCAGGTTGACAAGGTGGAGGTTATCACCAATGCTTCCGTGAAATTTGATGCTTCAACCTCGGGTGGTATTCTGAACATAGTGATGAAAAAAAACCAAAAACCAGGCTACAATGGGATGATTTCGGCAGGTGCAGGAACAAACAACCGGTATAACGCAACCGGAACTATAAATTTACGACAAGGCAAAATTAATTTCTCAACTTCTTACAGCTTCAATTCTTCGCGCAACAATAACAATGGATATACCAACCGCACTAATCTTTATAACTCAGCCGTAACAAGTTATTTCAACCAGAAGAATGTAAATATAGAAGACGGAGTAAACCATAGCGGAAGACTCGGACTTGACATCAACCTCAACAACCGAAATCTGCTTACACTCTCAGGCAATTTCTCTTACCGCTTTAATGATTCCAATGACGAGCAGAATTTCAACAACGCCAATTCAGAAAATGTGATAACAAGCAATGGAAACCGCAACAACAGGCAAATAAACGGACATTACAACGCAACAGGAGCAGCTTTTTTCAAACACACCTTTCCTAAAAAAGGAAAGGAATTAACCATAGATGCCAGTTATAATTACTCGTATTCTGTTCGCGATTACGTGTTTACCACTTATAGTTACGACAGTACTCAAACATTGATGCCCGATAATCCGGCAATTCAACGCAACGATGGTTTTTCTGCATCAAATCAGTTTATTTTTCAGCTTGATTATGTAAACCCAATTAATGAGAACTCAAAAATTGAAACCGGTATCCGCAGCTACTACAAGCCCTATACATCAGAAAACGCTACTGAAAATTATATATACACCAGTGATATTTATAAAAAAGATACCATTCTGAGCAACAAATATTACATAGATGATATTATCAACGCTGCCTATATCAACTACATGGGTAAAATGTGGTGGAATATCAAATATCAGGCAGGTTTCCGATTTGAGCAATCGTATTATAAAGCAACAATAACAGACCGTAATCAATCGTTTTCATACTCTTATCCATCCAGCGCTTCAGATATTATAAACTCCATTTTCCCAGGAATATATTTCACTAAAGAAGTGGCAAAAAATCAAGATGTTCAGTTGAATTTTTCACGCAAGCTAAATCGCCCCAATTTCTTTCAACTCAATCCATTTATAATGGGTGCCGATAATAAAAACTATCGCATCGGAAACCCTAATTTGAAACCTGAATTTACCAATATGGGTGAATTGAATTACAATGCATACAGCGAAAAATTCAACCTTCTGACTTCTTTATATTTTAAGCTGACTGAAAATCCTATTACCAATTATGCTTCACCTTCTGAAATAGATTCGCTTATTTTGATCAACACGTTTATAAATGGAAAAAACAGTGCTTCATTCGGTTGGGATAATTCACTGAAATTAACACTTATCAAGCCCCTTGATATAATGTTGAACGGAAATGTTTTTTACACCGAAATAAATTCTACTGACGGCACCGCTGGAAATAGTGGCTTCAGTTACACCGCAAAAGCAAATATCACTTACCGTTTGCCAAAAGATTTTAGTGTACAGGTGAATGGAGATTATGAAGCACCTAAAATTACCTTACAGGGTGCTACGGTTGAGCAATACTCAGTTGATTTCAGCATCAATAAATCCATTAAGAAAAAATGGATTTTTACCCTCATATTGAAAGATGCATTCAACACAAGACGTTTTGGTGCAACTTATGATACACCTTATTATTACCAGGAAATTTCGCGCAGAAGAGAAACCCGATTTCTGCGTTTTACTGTTACCTATAATTTTGGTGAGCAAGACGCGTCTCTTTTCAAAAAGAGAAACCAAAAACGACCGGCAGAAGGGGGAGAAGGTGAGTTTTAAAATCTACCCGAATAATTCAGTAATTGTTTCAGGCAATTGAAGGTGATGCGTAATTATTCCCGTATTATTTGCCCCGTGAATATGCTGAATAGAATCATCAATAAACAGCGTTTCTGAATTAATAAGATTATTTTCACTGAGTATGTATTCAAATATTTTTTTGTCGGGTTTGCGCATCCCAATTTCAAACGAGAGGTATTGCTTTTCAAAAATATCATCAAAAATCATCTTGCCAAAAGTGTTTTTCAGGTAAGTGGAATATGCTTTGTAATGAATACTATTGGTATTGCTGAGAAGAAAAAGTCTGTATTTTTTAGAAAGCTTTTTTAACAATCTAATTCTTTCCTCAGGCAAATCAAGTAGCATTGCATTCCAGGCGGTTTTAATTTCATTTTCTGAAATAGCTTTTGAAAAATAGGTTTTCATTTGACTGTAAAAAGCTTCTTCAGATAGTTCACCAGTTTCAAGCTTATCAAATAAATGGTTTTGCTTTGCTTGCGAATACGCTTGATCAAAATCAGTAAGTCCAAGACTTTTAAAGGCTTGCGAAGTAAGGTTATAATCAATATTAAGAATAACCCCTCCTAGATCAAAAATGATGTTTTTAATACCGCTCGAAGCTGGAAACTTATTTTGCATATTAGGTGCAAATGTATAATTTCGCGTCCCTTCTGCCTAAAGACAGGCAGTTTTCGGGCCCATAGCTCATTCGGTTAGAGCAACAGACTCATAATCTGTGGGTGCTTGGTTCGATCCCAAGTGGGCCCACAAAAAAGCCCCAATCAGGGGCTTTTTTCATTTACTATCTTGATTAGTTAGCGTATTTCCTGGCAAAGTTCTGTCAGCACTCCACTTGCGCTTTTAGGATGAACAAAGCAAATCAATTTATTGTCAGCTCCTTTTTTGGGTGTTTCATTTAGCAGAACAAAACCCTGTTCTCTCAGACGTTTCATTTCAGAAACAATATCATCAACAGCATAGGCAATATGATGGATTCCTTCACCTTTCTTTTCAATAAATTTTGCAATTGCACTTTCCGGTGAAGTAGCTTCCAACAATTCAATTTTAGTTTCACCAACTTTGAAAAAAGAAGTAGTTACATACTCACTTTCCACTGCCTCGCGTTTGAAAGGAGCAACACCCAATAATGTAGTATAAGTTTTTTCTGCATCAGCCAGGTTTTTTACGGCTAT